>JACRMQ010000009.1 GCA_016214905.1 Ignavibacteriales bacterium
GTAGCAAAGAAGAAATTCAACGATGCGCAAAAAGCGCGGGTTGAGAATACAGGTGTTCTTCTCGCCGCGGGTTTAATCGCGGGTGAAGCTTTAATCGGATTACTTTTTGCCGGACTTGCGGTTGGCGATATCAAGTACGATGCATGGCTTCCTGCGATATTTGCGGGATTCCCGTTCCCGTTCTACGTCAGTTCGCTGGTGTTCCTGTTTATCGCATGGCTCTTGATCCAGATACCGGTCAAGAACGCGGGCAGACCGGATGAGCCGGCTCCACCGACAGCGGTTATGTAATATTGTTATTCTAATTCCCGTCCCATTTGGTTATTGGGACGGGAATGAGAATCTTTTCATTATTTTAAGAGAGTATGAACCAAAACGAAACTGAGAGAATAAACCTTTTAGATTTAAAACCATCGAGAAATCTGAAGTGGGAAACAGGTGAAAAGAATGAAGTAATTTTATTCGTTCCGAAATTTCAAAATCGGTTATTAGTGAAATATATAATGCCGAACATCAAGAGACCCTATTTCAAAATAAAACTTGATGATCACGGAAGCTTTATCTGGAATCTATGCGATGGTAACACAACCGTCGGAAAGATAGCCGAAGAGATGAAAGGAAAATTTGGCGAAAGCTTCGATCCATCCTATGAAAGAATAGGTAAGTTCGTAAATCAGTTGGTGAGGGATAAATTTTTAACTATTGAGAATATCAAAGTAGTTTGACGCTTAAAATTTAGATGCTGTTCGGAATTTCGAATATATTTCGGGATTTCTTATTAAGTATTATTACTAATAAAAATTGAAATAAGAAGGAGTAAAAATAATGTCAAATGCAATAAATGGATTAAAACCGGAGCTTGTTTGGAAATACTTTGCAGAGATAGCGAAGATTCCTCACGGTTCAAAAAACGAAACCGCAATTTCAAAGTATGTTTATGATACAGCTAAGAAATTCGGTCTGGAAGCAAAGCAGGATAAATTCGGAACGGTACTTGTAAAAAAACCGGCTTCACCCGGATTCGAAAACAAAAAAAGCATCTGCTTGCAAGGACATCTCGATATGGTTTGCGAGAAAAATGCGGATAAAGTCCACGATTTTATGAAAGACCCTATCGAACTTGTACGCAAAGATAATGTGATAATGGCAAACGGCACAACGCTCGGTGCCGATAACGGAATCGCCGTTGCAACTAACCTTGCAATCATGGAAGATAAATCATTGAAACATGGTCCGCTTGAATTTTTATTTACTATTGATGAAGAAACCGGACTCACCGGTGCGAACAATTTACAAAAGGGCTTTGTGCAAAGCCAGATATTGCTGAACCTTGATTCGGAGGAAGAAGGTGCTATTTACGTCGGGTGTTCAGGCGGGCGTGATACACTTGGAACATGGAAAGTAAATTTCGAAAAAATTCCCGCACCTTACATTGCTGCAGAAATTTCGGTCAAAGGATTAAAAGGTGGTCACTCAGGACTTGAAATAGATAAAGGTAGAGGTAATGCGATTAAGATAATAAACCGGGTTCTCATTGCTCTTGGTGAAGTTAGCGCGCGTCTCTCAGCTATCAACGGTGGAAATAAACGTAACGCCATTCCGCGCGAATGCACCGCGCAGGTTTTTATCCCCAAAACAAAAATCGGCTTGGCGAAGGAGATTGTTGCTAATTGTAATATCGTGATGAAAGCTGAGTTAGCAACAGTTGAAAAAGATTTAATAGTCAGCATGGTAGAATTGCCCAAGGTGAAGAAGGGCAAAGTTGTGAAGAAAGCCCAGCAGGTAAAAATATTGCAAACAATCGCAGCGTTGCCGCATGGAGTAATAAAAATGAGCGCCGATATCCCGGGGTTGGTTGAAACATCAACCAATGTCGCTGTTATTGCCACTACAAATAAAGGTATATCCTTAGCAACAAGTCAGCGAAGTTCGGTGGCATCAGAGATTGACGAAATTGCATTTGGCGTGAAAGCAGTTTTCGAATTGGGTACAGCGAAAGTTGAACAATCCGATGGATACCCCGGCTGGAAACCGAATCTCGATTCTCCGATTTTGAAAGTCGCAAAAGCGACTTACAAATCGCTCACCGGTAAAGAACCACATGTCAAAGCGATACATGCCGGACTTGAATGCGGAATCATTGGAGAAAAGTATCCCGGTATGGATATGATCTCTTTCGGTCCAACGCTGGAAGCGGTTCATTCACCCGACGAAAAGATTTATATCGATACAGTAGAGAAGTTCTGGAACTTCCTGTTGGCGATATTGAGGAACGCGAACTGACATCAATTTAATCCCATCCTAACCTTCCCCTTGTTAAGGGGAAGGAACGGAAGGGGTTATTATTAAAAAATACCCGATCTTTCGATTGGGTGCTATCTTCTCCACGACTCAATTTGGTTATATGCGACTCATTTTCATTGACGACTAGAAGTTGGAAATGAGTCACACGTTCTTGTCGCCTATTTGAATTGATGAAAGAATCAAACCTTTGCATCTTCCCTAAAATTTCTATATTTTAATTGAAATCATTCTAGCAAAACTCCAATAATTCCTTAATATTTTATGTCTGAACGACCTTTACCTTCTGCCCTTTACCGCTGGATGGTTCTGCTTTTCATCAGTTTAGCAATGTTCGGTAATTACTATATTTACGATAGTATAAGTCCGCTCGCTGATCTGTTGAAGTCACAACTTTGCTTCACCGATTCTGAAATTGGGCTGCTCAACGGGATTTATAGTTTCCCCAATATCATTATGGTTTTGATCGGCGGCATCATCATAGATAGAATTGGCACGCGGAAATCCGTTTTTATCTTCACCGTACTGATAATGTTAGGTGCGGTAGTAACCGCGGTCAAAGGAGATATTTTTTGGATGGCTTCGGGTCGACTTATTTTTGGTCTCGGCGCCGAATCGATGATAGTTGCTATCACTACAATAATTGCCCGATGGTTCAAGGGTAAACAGCTTGCATTTGCTTTCGGATTGAATTTAACTATTGCCCGACTCGGATCGTTCATGGCACTGAATGCACCTTCGTGGGGAAGAAGTTTGTACGATTACTGGCAATCGCCGCTCTGGATTACTGTCGGCGCAGGAGTGTTTGCGGTGATTTGTATAATAGTCTTTTATATAATGGATGTTTACGCGAATAAAAAATTTACTATGGAGGGAGAAGGTAATCAGGATAAAATAGAGATTAAAGAAATTTTTAAATTCGGTGTTTCATTCTGGTACATCACTGCACTTTGTGTTACATTTTATTCGGCAATGTTTCCGTTTCAAACGTTTGCAATAAAATTTTTTCAGGAAGCACACGGAACTACACGCGAAGTGGGCGGGAATCTATCGAGCATGTTGACACTTGCGGCAATGATCTTCACGCCGCTTTTCGGGTTGTTAACTGATAAAATTGGGAAGCGTTCTTTGATGATGATGTTTGGCTCGCTTCTAATTGTTCCTGTATACCTTATCATGGCATACAAAATTGATCTTGCTTCGTTCATTGGTTTGCAAGGTGGTTTGACTGTAAACATTGCATTCTTTGGAATCGAACAAGCGGTCATACCTTTTTATCTAATAATACCAATGTCGTTAATGGGGATTGCCTTCTCTCTAATACCTGCGGTTATGTGGCCCTCAGTCGCGTACATCGTCGATCCTAAAAAATTAGGAACAGCTTACGGATTGATGACAATGATACAAAATATTGGATTGTTCGGGTTTAATCTTCTGATCGGATGGGCGAACGATTTTTCAGGAGCAAGCGCTGCAAATCCGAATGGTTACACACTCGGCATGTGGATATTTACTTCGTTAGGATTTTTTGGATTGCTTTTTGCGTTCTTGTTAAGGCAGCGAGAAATGGGAATACATGGTCATGGTTTAGAAAACGCAAGTGGTTTAAAAAAATAATTATTGTAGGAAATATCTATGAATGCATCTTCTCACCTTTATTCTGCCTCTCTCATCGCTGTCCGCGATTGCATGGGTACAAAACAAAATGAAAAAGTCCTTATTGTAACCGATGAACCACTTCGAACAATCGGTTATTCACTATGGCAAGCTTCAAAAGATTTAGGAACTGAGGTGATGCTGATTGAAATGCTTCCGCGCAAAACCAACGGAGAAGAACCTCCGGTTGAAGTTGCCGAGTTGATGAAGAAGGTGGATGTAGTTTTGTGTCCAACTTCAAAATCGTTGACACATACCGATGCGAGACGAAACGCCAGTGTAACTGGTGCCCGTGTTGCAACGCTTCCCGGTGTAACGGAAGAAATAATGATTCGTTGTATGAACGCCGATTACAATAAAATCGCCGAGCGGACATTCAAAATTTGTAAGATGATGGAGAAAACCGAAGTGATTCGTGTAACAACTTCATTGAGTACTGATATAACAATGCCGATCAAAGGGCGTGAAGCACATGCAAGTTCAGGACTTTTTAGAGAAAAAGGTTTATGGGGAAATTTGCCGACGGGTGAATCATATCTTGCCCCGCTCGAAGGATTATCAAATGGCGTTGTTGTAGTCGATGGATCGATGGCAAGTGTAGGTATGGTGAACACACCTATCAAAATAATAGTAAAAGATGGATACGCCACAGAAATCACCGGCGGCGATGAGGCAAAACGATTGCGCGAATTATTGGAACCGCATGGTAAGGATGCATACACGGTGGCTGAATTTGGAATCGGCACAAATGACAAGGCAATTCTGACAGGGAAAATCCTAGAAGATGAAAAAGTGATGGGAACAATCCACATAGCGTTCGGTGATAATAAATCTATGGGTGGATCTGTGCGTGTCGCCAGTCATCTTGATGGATTAATTAAGCAACCGACAGTTTGGTTCGATGACAATATGATAATGAAAGATGGAAAGTTTTTGATTAATTTCGAATTGTGAATATCTCAGTAAACTTTTTACTATCAATTATGTCTAATTTTCAGCCTATTTCCTTAATTAATCAAATAATCACCATATACGTCAAATGAAGAAAAAAATATTTATATATTCAGGGGTTGGTATTATCATAATCGCAGTTGCGGTTTATTTCTTATTCTTTAACGGCAATTCAAATAAGATTGAGTACCGGACAGAAAAAATTACACGAGGTGATATCTCTGTTCAGGTTAGAGCGACAGGTACAATCAATCCTGTCCGTACGGTTCAAGTCGGTACACAGGTTTCAGGTATCATAGAAAAAATTTACGTCGATTTTAATTCAGTTGTAAGATTAGGACAACCTATTGCACAGATTGATTCAACATTTTTGTGGGCTTCGGTGAAAGAGGCGGAAGCGAATTTCGAACGAAACCGCGCCCAATTAAACGAAGCTCAGAGGACATTGAATCGAACAAAAGAACTATTTAAGAAAGATCTTGTATCTCAAGCCGATCTGGATGCTGCCCAAACCGGGTATGAAGCGGCGGCAGCTCAGTTGAAACAATCCGAAGGTTCAGTTGAACGCTCACGAGTGAATCTGAGATACGCCGTAATAAGAGCACCGATAGATGGTATTGTTATCTCGCGAGATGTCGATGTCGGTCAAACTGTTGCATCTAGTTTTCAAACTCCGAGAATGTTCACGATCGCTCAGGATTTAAAAAAGATGCAGGTCGAAGCCAGTGTTGATGAAGCCGATATCGGACAGGTGAATATCGGTCAGGAAGTTTCGTTCACAGTCGACGCTTATCCACAGCACGATTTTTCAGGTGAAGTCACTCAAATTCGTCTAGCACCGGTAACTGTACAAAATGTCGTAACATACACAGTAATTATCAGCGTTAGCAATGATGACATGAAATTACGCCCGGGTATGACTGCAACAGCGACTATACTAGTTGACAAAAGAGAAGACGTATTACGTGTGCCGATGCTTGCAACACGATTTCAACCACCAGCTGAAGTGTTGGAAAAAATGAACGGAAAATCGGATGATGAAAAGGGACAGAAAAAAAATATTGAAGCGGATAATCAAGCTGGTGGAGGTAATAAAGGTTCGGTTAATAGAAATATTCCGGAATTCCATCAAGGTGAAAGGCAGGGACAGCCGAGAGAATTTGGAGAAAGAGGTGGCGAGTTTAGACGTGATCGAAGAATGAGAACGAAAGATGAAGAGAAAAATATTGATGCAATGTTTAAAAATAAAACACCGGATAAAGTCATAAAGAAAATGTCGCGCATTTGGATTTTATCCGAAGGGAAAGAATTAAAATCGGTATCGGTGAGAACCGGAATTGGTGATAGCCGTTGGGTTGAGTTGCTGGGTGAAGAATTGAAGGAAGGAGATGAAGTAATCATTGGGACAATCGGCGGCAATAATATGGCGGGTGGCGGACAACAGACGAATCCTTTCAGCCAACAGCGCGGAATGATGATGGGCGGCGGCGGAATGGGTCGGAGATGATAATTATATGATGAGATTTTTTGAAATATTACGGATAGCTTTTGATGCCCTATTGCGGAATAAAATGAGATCGCTTCTCACGATGCTTGGGATAATAATCGGGGTAGGAGCTGTGATTGCCATGATAGCCGTTGGTGAAGGTGCGCGTGTACAGGTTGAGTCGCAGATAAGCACTCTCGGATCGAATGTTCTTATGGTGTTTCCGGGATCTTTGGGCCGCGGTGGTGTAATGAGCGGCAGCCAAACCGGAACAGGATTAACCGAGGAAGATCAAAATGCCGTAAAAGAACAATGTCCTGCTGTTGCGTACGTCAGTCCACAGGTTGGAACAGGCGGGCAACTTGTATATGGAAATAAAAATTGGGGAACAAGAATACAAGGAGGCACAACAGATATATTTCCGATCCGCGATTGGCAGTTAATTGCAGGTGATTTTTTCACAGATCAGGATGTTCGCGCGGCAACTAAGGTTTGCGTCATAGGAAAAACCATCGGTGATCAGTTATTTGAAACCGAGGATCCGATCGGACAGACTCTCAGGATCAGAAGTATTCCATTCAGAGTTGTAGGTGTTTTGAAATCGAAAGGTCAAAACGCGATGGGTCAGGATCAGGATGATGTTGTTCTGATTCCGTACACCACTTTACAGAAGCGATTAATGGGGCACACTCATTCATGGGGGTTCATTGTTTCAGCTGTTACAAAAAAACAAATCCCTGAAGCACAGCAGCAAATAACCGATCTTCTGAGAGCGCGTCATAAGTTGGGTTTTGGCGATGAAAACGATTTTACTATTCGGACACAAACAGAGATTGCCGATGCTCAATCTGCAACCGCAAATATAATGACGATTCTTCTCGCCAGCATAGCGTCAATTTCTCTTCTGGTTGGAGGAATCGGAGTGATGAATATAATGCTCGTTTCGGTTACGGAACGAACGCGTGAAATTGGAATACGGATATCCATTGGTGCGCGACAGAGAGATATTTTGACTCAATTCTTAATGGAAGCTATTGTAATGAGTTTGCTTGGTGGTCTAATCGGAATCTTATTCGGCGTTGTTGCGTCGAACCTTGTTTCTAAATTTGCGGGATGGCCCACATTCGTTACAACACAATCAATAGTTATGGCGGTATCGTTCTCTATGGTGGTAGGAGTATTTTTCGGATATTATCCGGCAAGAAAGGCATCAGGTCTTAATCCGATCGATGCATTGAGGTATGAATAATTTATAGGGGGTTATTGTGACTAAGGTATGGACGGAAGATGAAATAAAACTTTTAAAAAAATCTTATCGGACACGCGGGGCTAAGTATGTTGCCGATAAGATCGGCAGGTCAACCGATTCTGTTACCATGAAAGCGGGGCAACTTGAAATCCATGTTAAAAATTTAAAAAAATGGGAGGAATGGGAAGATAATTATCTACAACGGCATCACGAGGATCGAACTAACGGATCGATCGCTCGTTCTCTCAAAAGAACAATCCCATCGGTTCTTGGAAGAATGAAAAAATTAGGACTAACCGGACCTCGCCACGAACGATGGACCGAAGAGCAAAAAGAATTACTCCGAAAATATTATCCTGATAGATCGATTTCACTCACCGATATTGCAAAGATGATCGGCAGATCAAGGTACAGCCTGCTTATTTATGCGCAATACCTCGGGGTGCACAGACCCCAACATGATCATGAATGGTCAAAAGAGGAACACCGCTTTCTTGTAAAAAATTTTAAAAAGAAATCAAACAAGGAACTTGCAGAAAGTTTAGGTTTAACTTTAAGTGCGGTCAATCATTACTTGAGTCGCCATGGTTTGAACCGACGGGCAAAACCGCGAAGGTGGACTGAAGAAGAAAAAGAATATCTTCGTACCAGCTACAAAAATATTCCAACCTGCGAGATTGCCGAAAAATTACAACGAAGTAAAGATAATATTATCAATTACGCCGGTGAATTGGGATTAAGTTCAGGTCCAAGTAAATTATGGAGTGAACAAGATAAATCCTATGTTATAGAAAATTACGGTCGTGAGCCGATCGAAAAGATCGCCGAAATTTTAGGCAGAACTCCCAAAGCTATTGATGCGTATATCGTGAAGCATAAATTATTGCAAAAATGAATCAATCTTGCGTCTCATTTTTTAAATCGAAATGTAATTATTTCTACAATGATTAAATAGATGGCTTTTCAACTTATCTCTGATTTTAAACCGGACGGTGATCAACCGCAGGCGATTAAAGAATTATCTGAGGGTCTCCTGCGCGGCGATAAATATCAAACCCTTCTCGGTGTTACAGGAAGCGGAAAAACTTTTACGATCTCGAACGTCATCGCACAAATAAATAAACCCACGCTCATCATGTCTCATAATAAAACTCTCGCTGCTCAGTTGTACGCGGAGTTTAAGCAATTTTTTCCTAAAGATCGCGTTGAATTTTTTATTTCCTATTACGATTACTACCAACCCGAAGCATATTTGCCGGTAACCGATACTTATATTCAAAAAGATTCGTCGGTGAACGACGAGATAGACAGACTTCGTCTCAAGGCAACAAGCGCATTGCTAAGTGGTGATTCAAACGTGATCGTGGTTGCTTCTGTAAGTTGTATCTACGGCATCGGCGCGCCGGACGAATGGCTCGATCAAATGATCCGCGTTAAAAAGGGAGACCGGATTGAACGAAGCGTTTTACTAAAAAAACTTATCAGCATTCATTATTCAAGAAACGATTTTGATTTCAGCAGGGGAACATTTCGTGTCCGCGGTGATATCGTTGAAATAATCCCCGCTTATGAAAACGAAGAGGCATTGCGGATCGAACTTTTTGGTGATGAGATCGAAAAAATATCTCGTATAAACCCCCTTACGGGTCAGTTTGTTTCAGAAAGTGAATTTGAGATCATATATCCGGCCAAGCATTTCATAACCACACCCGCGACTTTAGAACGCGCTATAATAGATATTGAAGCTGAGATGAATGAGCAAGTGAAAACTTTTAAACAACTCGGAAAGCTTGTCGAGGCACAGAGGATAGAGCAACGTACCAGGTTCGATATCGAAATGATGTGCGAGGTTGGATATTGTTCCGGTATAGAAAATTATTCCCGTCACATCGCGGGCAGACCACCGGGATCGCGGCCACATTGTTTGCTGGATTATTTTCCGAAAGATTTTCTACTTGTGGTAGATGAATCGCATGTCTCTGTTCCTCAAATCGGCGGTATGTGGCATGGCGACCGCGCACGCAAAACAACATTGGTCGATTTTGGATTTCGGTTACCTTCGGCGTTAGATAACAGACCGCTCACTTTTGCTGAGTGGGAAAATATTATTAATCAGGTTATTTTTGTTAGTGCAACTCCGGGTCCGTATGAACTGAGCAAATCTAATGGAGTCATCGTTGAACAGATAATTCGTCCAACCGGACTTGTTGATCCCGAAGTAGAAATCCGTCCCATTAAGAATCAAATTGATGATCTCATTCATGAAATCCGCGAGCGCACAAAAAGAAAAGAACGGATTCTAGTTACAACGCTGACGAAAAGAATGGCAGAAGATTTATCAAAATATCTCAGTGATATAAAAATTAAGGTAAGGTATATTCATTCTGAAATAGATTCGTTAGAGAGGGTGGAAATATTGCGCAACCTGCGTTTGGGTAATTTCGATGTGTTGGTAGGTGTAAATTTATTGCGTGAAGGATTGGATTTACCTGAAGTATCGTTGGTGGCGATTTTAGATGCTGACAAGGAAGGTTTTTTAAGATCAGATAAATCATTGATACAAACGGCAGGCAGAACAGCCCGGAATTTAAACGGGAAAGTTATTCTCTACGCCGATATTGAAACCGGATCGATGAAACGTATGCTGGATGAAACGCGGCGGCGGCGCGAGAAACAAATCGAATACAACAGAAAGCACGGTATTACCGCGAAGACTATTTACAAAACGACTGAAGAAATTCTTGCTGCCACATCGGTTGCGGATGTGAAAGCTTCGCGAGACGCTCGGCGCGAAAGAGAAAAGGTGCCGATTGTCTCGGAATCCGTTTTTAAATATATGACGAATGAGCAACGCAAAGACCTTATTGAAGAACTTCGGTTGGAAATGAGAAAGGCATCGAAAGATCTGGAGTTTGAAAGAGCGGCAGATTTAAGAGATGAAATTACACGAATGGAGAAAATGATTAAATAAAACGGGTTGTATGATGGAGGCAGAATTACTGAATATATTCCGACAATCTTTTGTTGATCCTCTTAAGGATTTTATCTTTCCACCCGTTTGCCTCGCATGCAATAAACGCATGGAAAATAAAACAGAACGTGTATGCCGCCAATGTTGGGATAGCATATTACGCATCGATTCATTGCATCCCACATGGAAAGAGATTAAATCAAAATTCGACACTGAAAGTTTGATAAAAGATTTAGCATCGGTTTTTTTATTTGAAAAGGAAGGAACATTACAGCAGCTTATTCATCTTCTAAAATATCAGGGGATGAAATCTTTAGGAATACGATTAGGTGAAGAATTGGGGAGTAGATTACTACTCAATCAATTCTATGCCGACGCTGATTACCTGATACCAATTCCTTTGCACAGACTCAAATATCGCGAGCGTGGGTATAACCAAAGCGAATATATTTGTAGAGGCATGTCGAACATCAATAAAATTCCTTTAAATATTTCATTAGTGATCAGACAGAAGTACACGCAAACTCAAACTCAACTAAATCTCATTGAACGAAAAGACAATGTGGGAGACGCTTTTAAAATAAATGAAAAATATTGTAATCTAGTTGAAGGGAAAAGATTCATCATTGTAGATGACGTTATCACAACCGGATCGACCATAAATTCGTGTGCAAAGGTGCTTCTTACATCCGGTGCCGATCGTGTTCTCGCTGCTTCGGTGGCGTTAGCAGAATAGGAACATTCCGGCAAAGAGTTTATTTATATGTGAAATCCCTATAGCCGCGAGCGAATCTACAGTTGACACTGAAGAATTTCTAATCAATATTCCTTATAGTCAGGTTATTCGCATTTGTATTTCATTCCCATCTTTGGTAAATTATTGCAATAAATGATTAAATTTCTAATCTAAAAACGAAAATATTCAAACGAAATGGAGATTCTCAATGGCAGTTAAAGTAGGCATCAATGGATTCGGACGAATCGGGCGACAGGTGTTCCGGATTATTCGCGATAACTATCCCAAGACTTTGGACGTAGTCGGGATAAACGATATCGGAGATCTGAAGACGATGGCTCATCTTTTAAAGTACGACACTAACTACGGCAAGTTCAACGGTAAAGTTGAAGTCGGTGAAGGTGAACTTATTATTGATGGTAAAAAAATCAAAATGTTCAAAGAAACCGAACCGGACAAACTTCCATGGAGTAGTGTGGGTGTTGATATAGTAATTGAAGGAACCGGACTTTTCACGATAAAGAAAGACGGTGTGAACAAAAAGGGAAAGATTGTAAAAGGTGCCGAAAACCATATCACAAAAGGTGGAGCCAAGAAAGTAATTATCACAGCCCCCGCCGAAGGTGAAGACCTGACTGTCGTTCTTGGCGTGAATGAGAAAAACTATGATCCAAAAAATCATAATGTTATTTCAAATGCTTCTTGCACAACTAATTGTCTCGCACCGGCAGTAAGGGTGGTTCACGATAAATTTAAAATCAGCAAAGGATTGATGACAACGATTCATGCGTACACAAATGATCAGAAGATTTTAGATTTACCTCACAGCGATTTACGTCGTGCCCGCGCTGCCGCGATGAACATTATTCCGACAACAACGGGGGCCGCAAAAGCATTGGCGTTGGTTATTCCTGAATTAAAAGGAAAGTTCGATGGTTACGCTCTGCGCGTTCCAACTTCAACAGTTTCCGTCGTGGATTTTACAGCGCAGATAGAAACTCCATGCACTACCGAAGAATTGCGACAGGTATTTCGTGATGCGGCAAACGGACCGATGAAAGGTATTCTTGCCGCGATTGATGAACCACTTGTGAGCATCGATTTTAAAGGCGATCCGCATAGCTCATCGGTAGATTTGCCGTTCACACAGGTTCTCGGTAAAGAGAAGAGCGATTTTATTAAAGTCGTTACATGGTACGATAATGAGTGGGGTTACTCTGTTCGAACAGCAGATCTGGCTAATCTTATTGCTTCGAAACTATAAGCGAAATAAAAAATTTATATATGAATAAGAAAACTGTAAAGGATATTGATCTCAAAGGTAAACGCGTTCTGATGCGTGTCGATTTCAATGTCCCAATGGATAAAGGAATCGTAACCGATGATAAACGTATACGCGCGGCACTTCCAACGATCCAATATGTTTTTGATCAGGGCGCTTCGTTGATAGTGATGAGTCATTTAGGTCGTCCCAAAGGAGTTGGCTTCGAACCTGAGTTTAGTTTGAAACCGGCTTCTGAATCGCTTTCAAAATTGTTGAACAAACCGGTAAAGATGGCGCCCGATTGTATTGGAACAGAGGTTGAGTCACTGGTGAATAATTTGAAACCGGGTGAACTGCTTATGTTGGAGAATGTCCGTTTCCATAAAGAAGAAGAAAAGAACGATCTTGAGTTTGCAAAAAAACTTGCCATGCTCGGAGATGTATATGTGAACGATGCTTTCGGTTCCGCGCACCGCGCTCATGCAAGCACAGAAGGTGTTGCAAAATATATTCCCGCAGTTTCAGGTTTTCTCATGCAGCAGGAATTGGAATATTTAAGCAAAGCCACAATGAATCCCGAGCGGCCGTATGTTGCTATTCTTGGCGGCGCTAAGATCAGTGATAAGATCGCGGTGATTGAGAACTTATTGACTAAGTGTGACACACTGATTATCGGCGGCGGTATGGCGAATACTTTCCTCGCCGCAAAGGGATTCAACATGGCAGAAAGTTTAGTGGAAAAGAGCGCTGTTGATACTGCGAAAAATATTATAGCCAAAGCAGGTGATAAACTTTCATTGCCTACGGATGGCGTTGTTGGTTTTAAATCCGATCCGCAAGCCCAACCGAAAATTGTTGATGCTGATAAAGTACCAAGTGGCGGAAGCATGATGGATATCGGTCCGATGAGTATCGAAAAATTCAGTGCAATTCTGAAAAATGCAAAACTTGTCGTCTGGAACGGCCCGATGGGAGTTTTCGAAGATCCGCGGTACTCGGAAGGAACGTTCGCGATTGCGAAGCTCTTGGCTTCATGCGGCGCAACCACCGTCATTGGTGGAGGTGATAGCGCGTCGGCAGTAAAAAAATCCGGAGTTGCAAAACAAATGTCTCATGTATCTACAGGTGGCGGGGCTTCACTCGAATTTCTGGAGGGGAAAATTCTTCCCGGTGTAGCCGCGTTAATGAACAAATAATAATTTAAATTGTGCCGTGTGAATAGTTCAAAGTAACATATTTTCTCACGGCACTTTTTTATTTAGGGTGAGGATGAAACCCAAACGGTTTCACTTTCGTTTATAATAGAAAAGGTTTATATTATTCCATGTCATACTATCGATACTCCAGTTCAAGCTATTCCAGACCCTCGTTTTTCGGCGGGTTTAAGTTTTTTCCTCCTGTAATCAAAGCCCTTCTGATCAGTAATGTAGCAGTATATTTTCTTGCGAGCTTCTTCAGTTTATTCCGCATTCAAGGAATGCCATTGTCTGTTTTCATAGATACGATACTTCCTTTATATCCGATCGGAAGCGGATTTTACGTGTGGCAGTTGTTCACATATATGTTCATGCACGGCGGACTGATGCATTTACTTTTCAACATGTTAGCTTTGTGGATGTTCGGCATGGAATTGGAAAATCTGTGGGGCTCAAAGAAATTTTTCTTGTACTACATGCTGTGTGGTCTTGGCGCAGGTCTGTCGAATCTTTTTATCGCTCCGTTGTTTGCCGCGGGCGGTCCAACTGTTGGCGCATCAGGCGCTGTCTACGGTGTTCTTATTGCGTTTGGCATGTTATTTCCCGAAAGACCGATCTTTATTTATTTTCTCCTTCCCATTCGAGCGAAATATTTTGTTCTGCTTTATATCGGTATTGAAATATACGCGGGTGTTACCGGCACAATGGACGGCATTGCGCACTTTGCTCACCTCGGAGGTGCCGCGGTTGGTTTTCTGTATCTGATTGCCGAACGGAAGGGCTTTTCATTTGATCGTTTTATCCCAAGACGTAAAATGACTTATGTAAGCGGTGGAAAGGAATATGAGTATGCGTCGTCGGGAAGAGCGGATATAGCGGATGCAAGTTACTTCGATCTGCGTGATGAAAGAAAATCTGATGCTGAAAAAAGTGTTGATGATATTCTCGATAAAATTAATCAGCATAGTTACCAGAGCCTGACCGAAGAAGAAAGAAGGATATTATTTGAAGCAAGCAAGAAACTGAATTAACTGATTCACGTATCAGGATTCACGCTGCTTTAAATACCGTTATTACAATTATTACAATATTTTCAATCAAATAATCTTTACAATGCAAAATAACCCTCAATCTATAGAGCACGCCTCACACAAAGTTGGAATTCGGCGAGTGACTCGTCAAGTTAATGTTGGCG
The DNA here is from genome assembly GCA_016214905.1 of Ignavibacteriales bacterium. Lineage (NCBI taxonomy): Bacteria > Pseudomonadati > Ignavibacteriota > Ignavibacteria > Ignavibacteriales > Ignavibacteriales bacterium. The sequence goes on from JACRMQ010000009.1 coordinate 15,006, forward strand.
GAGTTCTTGTCGGGGGCAATGCGCCAATCTCTGTTCAAACCATGACTAAGTCGAAGACATCGAATGTCGCAGCTACAGTTGCGCAAATTAAGCAAGCGGCTATTGCAGGATGCGATATTGCCCGTGTAACAGTGAACGATGAACCCGCTGCCGATGCTATTGCAGAAATAGTTAAACAATCTCCAATACCGGTTGTTGCGGATATACATTTCAATCATATCTTCGCTCTGAAATCTATTGAAGCGAATGTTGCTAAAGTTCGATTGAATCCTGGGAATATCGGTTCAAGAGACAGAATCCACCAAGTTCTCACAGCCGCGAAAGCAAAAGGAATTCCGATACGAATAGGTGTGAATTCCGGTTCGCTTGAAGAAGATATTCTGGAAAAGCACGGTTATCCAACAGCCGAGGCATTATTCGAAAGCGCTATGCGGCATGTTGAGATTTGTGACGAGTTTAATTTTAAAGATGTGATAATCTCTGTGAAGTCGACAGATGTGAAGTTGATGATTGAAGCATATCGGTTAATTGCACAGCGGACAGATATTCCACTGCATCTTGGGGTAACGGAAGCCGGACCAACGAAAGTTGGAACGATCAAATCTGCAGTTGGGATCGGAACTCTTTTAGCGGAGGGGATTGGAGATACAATCCGTGTTTCTCTCACCGATGATCCTGTAAAAGAAGTTGAAGTTGGGAAGGAAATTCTTCGCTCATTAAGTTTAGCAACACGTAATGTGGAATTGATCGCCTGTCCGACGTGCGGCAGATTAGAAGTTGATCTATTCGGTATAATGAAAGAACTCGAGGAAAAACTTTCTGGTGTGAAAAAACCGATTAAGATAGCCGTTCTAGGTTGTGTTGTTAACGGACCCGGTGAAGCAAGTGAAGCCGACATCGGCATTGCGGCAGGAAAGGGAGTTGCTATTCTTTACCGGAAGGGTGTGGTAGTGAAAAAAATAAAAGAGGAGGAAATTGTTTCTGCAATTTTGGAGGAGGTTGAAAAATTCCAGCCGTTATAATATTTCGTTACGGATATAAATTCAATCGAGCATACTATTGTAGCCGCGGACTTTTATATGGTATCTTAAGCTAAATGTCCGCGTGAATGCCAAAGATGCAGCCATCTCAATAAAGCCGTGAGGAGATTGCGGCTACACGGGGGTAAAAAATGTCTGCGTTGTTTGTCAAACAATTTCTGTTTTCACCTGTATTTTGCAACGTAAATTATTTATAATCATAATTTACTTTGTTATTATTTCTAAATATTTTTTACCAATAATAAAGAAACTTCTTTTTTTCTTGATAGATACCAATTGATCACGACTAATTTTACTCAAGGCATTTTTCTTTTGTGATTCTTCTATTTCAGTACCATTCAATACAATCGGTACATCAATGTTTAAATAGAATCTCAAAATATCAACACACTTAGCTGTATCATCATCTTTAAATTTAAAATTATACCATCCTTCTTTTCTCACTGCATCGAATAAATGTTCGTCTTCAAATATTTCTTCAGAAATTGCTATGCCATCTAGTATATAAAGATTTTTCGAATCTTGACAAAATATGATGAATCCTAATGAATCAAGATGTAAAGTTGTAGAGTCTATGGCTCTAAACGATATTCCATAGGCAGCCCGATGCAATGCTCCCACAAGTCCTCGTTTCTGAATCTGGTTACAATAGTTGCTGTCAATACCGAGAAAAGTACACAGGATTATAATAATTGTGTAATATTTCATTTTATTATCTCTAAATATTTAAGACACCAAAATTTGTTTTCACAGATCATATACAGATGCGATTGATATACATAACAATTGTGCTGGGGAATCTCAAGTGGTATTAATTTATAATGGGAATGCTTTGAAATCGGTGATGTTTCTTCCGGTGGTAGAGAGCGATCTCAGATCGCACGATGTAGCCGATGAGTGTGTTTACGAAACGCACTCTACTTTTCCCTCTCCATCACAAACTTAACAAATTCCTGCAGAGATGTCTTGGAAGAAGAATCGGGAAGTGGTGCAACTGATTCAAGTGCGAGTTTAGAATATTCATCCGCGCGTTTGATCGTGTAGTCGATTCCTCCATATTGTCTTGCAAAATCGATAATTGTTTGAAGCTCTTTCTTTTTTGCTCCGTTCTTTATTGTCCGCACAATATCCTTTGCCTCTCCTTTGGGTGCCTGACTTAACGAGTAAATTAACGGCAGTGTAAGTTTTTTCTCCTGCACATCCAACCCGGTAGGTTTACCTGTAATGCTCTTGCGGCTCGTGTAATCGAGCAGATCATCGCGAATCTGAAAAACCATTCCAAGGTTTTCCCCGAACCGATGCATTGCCCTATGAACAGATTCATCTTTTGTTGCACTTGTGGCACCTATTTCGCAGCATGTTGCAAAGAGAGAGGCAGTTTTATCTGAAATAATTTTTAAATAAGTTGTTTCATCGATATCGAGATCGCGGCTTTTTTTGATCTGTAATATCTCCGCTTCACTCATTCGTCTGACAGCATCGGAGGTAATTTTTAAAAATTGAAAATCGTTGTTGTCGAGTGACAAAAGCAAACCTTTTGCAAGCATATAATCACCCATGAGAACTGCGATTTTATTTTTCCATACCGCATTGATGGAAGGAAAGCCGCGCCGAGTATCTGCATCATCAACCACATCGTCGTGTATAAGTGTTGCCGTGTGCAATATCTCAACCTGCGACGCTCCACGGTGTGTACTATCGTTTATTCCGCCGCAAGCTTTTGCAGTCAGAAGCACAAGAGCAGGGCGTATTCGCTTTCCTTTTTGCTTCACAATGTAACGTGCAATTAAATCAACAAAAGCGATTTTGGATCGTATCGCTTTCTTAAAATGAGCGTCGAAGATTTCTAAATCTTTATCGATCGGTTCTAATATTTCTTTTAAATCCATATTCAAATTATAATTAATTATGCTAATGCTGCGTTATCGCGTTTTCGTTTGGCGATTGCGGCTATCCCAATGCTTATTTCATATAGCAACAACATCGGCAGTGAAAAAACTCCCATCGTAAACGGATCGGTTGTTGGGGTTACTATCGCGGCGACAACCAATATAACCACAAACGCATGGCGGCGGTACTTGCGCATGAATTTCGGTGTTAAAATTCCTAGCCGTGAGAGAAAATAAGAAACCATCGGTAATTCGAAAATTAAACCGGAGATTAAAATTAATTGTAAGACGAAACTTACATATTCACTCACCGAAATCATATTCTGAATAGTTGATGTACCGAACGTGGCAAAGAACTGAAGCATGTACGGCATCATGATAAAATAGGCGAAAGCAACACCTGCAAAGAAACATATCGACGAAAAGAAAACGATTCCCCAAATATATTTTCTTTCCTTCGGCATAAGTCCGGGTTGTATAAATTTCCAAACCTGAAATAAAATCCATGGCGCGCTGAGAACAATGCCCGACATTAAAATAACCACCATGTAAAAAGTTATTTGTCCGTACGGAATTGTATTAATAAGCACAAGCGGAGGATTTGTGAGGCGGCTGGGACGGAGTATCGCCTCATTGACAATCCAATCGGAAAAGAAACCACAAATTGCAGTAGTTACCAGAAGCCCGATAACTGCTTTGACAATTCGCCATCTCAATTCTTCAAGATGGTCGAGGAAAGTCATTTCATTTTCCGTTTCGTCTGAAGCACCGATATTTTTATTTCGCCATTGCATGATTGGTTCAAATAAATCTAATTCGGAGAGGAGATCAAATGAATAGGCGCTTTAATATTATTGAACATAAAGTGGAAATTTCACACAAAGTTCTTTCACTTTTTGTTCTACTTGTCGGGCAATATCAAGATTACCGATATTTCTCAAAACTTCATCGATCAACTCACCAACAATCTCCATCTCCGGTTCTTTCATTCCGCGTGTTGTCAGAGCAGGTGTGCCGACACGAATACCGCTCGTTATTAACGGACTCTTATCATCGAACGGCACGCCATTTTTATTAACAGTGATTCCGGCAGGATCAAGAGCTTCCTGCGCTGCTTTGCCTGTGAGGTTTTTATTCCTTAAATCAATTAGCATTAAATGGTTATCGGTGCCACCGGAAATAATATTATATCCCAAACTCATCAATTTAGCGGCGAGTGCTTTTGCATTTTTAATTACCTGTTTCGCATATTCTTCGAATTGTGGTTGCAAATTTTCGCCAAACCCGACTGCCTTTGCAGCAATAATGTGCATTAAAGGTCCACCCTGAATTCCGGGAATAACCATCGAATCAATTAATTCCGACATTATCTTTCTTCTTCCTGATTTCGGTGCAACAATGCCGAATGGATTTTCAAAATCTTTACCCATTAAAATTAATCCGCCACGCGGACCGCGAAGTGTTTTGTGTGTTGTTGAAGTTACTACATGGCAATGGGGAAGAGGATCGTTTAATAATTTTTTTGCAATCAATCCCGCCGGATGTGCGATATCTGCAAACAAAAACGCACCAATTTTATCTGCGATAACACGGAATGCTTTATAATCGATGTTGCGCGAGTAAGCGCTTGCTCCAACTGTGATCATCTTTGGTTTTTCTTTTAAAGCGATTGACTCAACTTCATCATAATCGATGTAGCCGGTTTCCTTTTTAACACCATAGGCCACAAAATTGTAAAGCTGGCCTGAGAAATTTACCGGTGAACCGTGTGTGAGATGTCCACCATGAGAAAGATTCATGCCCATAACTTTATCACCCGGTTTTACAAAAGTGAAATAGACCGTCATGTTTGCCTGTGAACCGGAGTGCGGTTGAACATTCGAATACTCGGCACCGAATAATTTTTTCGCACGGTCTCTTGCCAAATCTTCTGCCATGTCCACATATTCACAACCGCCGTAATAGCGTTTGCCAGGATAACCTTCAGCATATTTATTTGTCATAACCGAGCCGATTGCTTCAAGGACGGCGCGGCTTACGAAATTTTCGGAAGCGATGAGTTCGAGTTTGGTATTTTGGCGATTGGTTTCGTTCTGGATAGTATTAAAAACTTCGGGGTCTTGCTGGCGTAAGGTGTTCATGGTGTTTCCCGTTTTTGTTCTGAAAATAATTTAAAGATTTGTTAGTGAATGAATTTTTTTGACCCGGATTTTATGTCTTCCTCCTTCAAAAGCAGTCGAGAGGAAAAAATTTACAATTTCTGCAACGATTTCCCATTCTGTTAAGCGAGCTCCAATGCAAAGGATGTTGGTGTTGTTATGCGCCCGTGCCCAGATTGAGGCTTCTTTTGATTCAATATTTGCAGCGCGGATACCTGAATGTTTGTTCGCCGTGATTGCCATACCAATACCTGTTCCGCAAACTAAGATACCGTATTTAGAATCACCCTTGCTCACACTTGTTGCAACTGCATGAGCATAATCAGGATAATCGCACGACGTTGTTGAATGTGTTCCAAAATCATGGAATTTAAAATTCATCGAAGTGAGAAGCGTTTTTATCTTCTCCTTATATTCAAAACCTGCATGATCGGATCCAAGTGCAATCATATTTGTTTACTCCTGAGGTGGGCGCTCAAACCAAACTTCGCCGCCGCTGAGCGAAACTGAAAGCCGAAAGATATTATCTTTTTGCAACTGATTGTCTGTTGTGCCACGAAAGCTGTATCCGAGATTTACGTTCAAGCGTGTATCTGTAAACAAAGGCGCTCCAAATCCGATTGTAAATCCTAACTCATTTAACGGTTCATTCTTCAACTTATAATAAGAAGAATTGTAAAATATTCCTGCCCGGTATGCGACCCGCTGGAAATACGGAGATGAAAGATCGCGTTTGTTAAGAAACTCTAATCCTCCGGATATACGGAAACTATTTCTGATCTCTGATGAACTGTTTCTGAAGAGAGAATATTTTTCCCAATTCTGATAGAAGAAATCACCCGCATAAAGTATCTTCTCTGTTGAATATGCGATGCCACCGCCGAACGATAAAGGTATTTCTAATTTCCCGGTAACCGCATCTGCGCTGTCTTTTAGAAATATCGTTGAGGTGTTGAATGAGTAAAATTTCTGTTCCTTCGCTTTCAATGAAGCGCCGGTTGAAATAATTCCGCCGATGGAAAGCATTTGTGATTCGGAAAGGTTCAGAATTGATTTTAATCCCGTGTATACAAATCCTGCCGTTGCACCAAAACCATTCGCTTCGACGGTTCGTGTAACTTCACTGCTTGTGTAGTTTGAACCGGTGAAAAGCTGCCTGGTCGTATAATTAAGCGTGCCTGAGTAATAATCAATTTTTAAACCGAAGTTTAATTCTGAACCGATTTTGACAGACGCGCCAAGATTTGTTTGAGATATTCCGCCATCACCTAGATATTGAATGTTATAATTGAGTGTGTCGAAAGTATTCGGAGTGATTGTATTATAATTTATTCGACTGAACGGAATAAGCCCGAAGCCGAGTGTTACACCATTGCTTGGTAAGATGGGCAGAGTAACCATTAAACCGCTGAAGGTAACACCGCTGAAAAATCGTGATTCGTTATTGTCTTTAGCCGAAATTCCCTCATACGAAGCGCCGAACGAATATCGTGTGCGATTGATCTGCGTCCATGCCGCAGGATTCATCCTGTTGATCGAAGCGGAGGTCAAGACGGCGAATGACGCACCACCCATTCCATAAGCACGACTTGAAGGAAAATATTGCAATTCTCCTATCCCATACCGTGAACTGCCGATACCGCCGTTACCGGCAAGTAAATATTGAAATCCGATAAGAATTGAAAACGAAACAATGAATATTCTCGAGTATAAAATTTTCCGTTTCATAATTATGGTAACTTTGTGTAGATGATTGATAATTTTGGTTTCAGTTGTGATGCCGCCTTATTGTTGAAAATAGAAAAATGATCGAACGAATAATTCTCAGAATAAGGTCTGATGAGCAGACCGTGGTTCGGTTCACGAACAAGCCAGCTTTGCACGATGGTTTTTATATCGGCACGATAAATTTTATATCCGTTCTTGATTACAGGTGAGCAAAGTGTTCCGAGAGCGGTTGAATCGAAAGGATAGTAATTTTTTCGAATCAAGTGAACTAAAAGTGAATCGTGGGTGCGCGAAATTGACAGAGGATCACTTGTATCGGATGATAGTTCAAGTATCGCGCGAGTTATGCTGATATGTTTCGGTAAACTATTCAAGTTGAACTGAATTTTCCCGCGATAACCGATCCCGCTCTGTACTAAAATTGTTGTATCTACAATCGGTATTGCCGCATTCGAGACGAATGTGGTTTGTACCGCATTTTTTATGAAATGTTTGATCGTATCGCCTGTGATATGATATGCAATCGTAAGCTTTGGTGATTTATCCGCAAGTGTTAAAAATCTGGATCCTATAATAATATCGCTGCCATCTAAACCCGGCACCAAAAGAATACCGTTGGGCTTATCTATCTTGTTCCGAACCCATTTCTCAGCGAGAGAATCTATCGGGATGTTGATGTTTTTTAGTCCGGTAAATGATTGTTGAAAATCATATTTGACAGTCGGGTTATAGGAACCATCCAACGAATCCCACAAAAAAGTAGATTGGTCCCAATTTACATTCATCTCATAGATTCCGAAGCGAATGTTCCCGATGGTATCTGGGACGGAATAATTGAGATTGAGAGTAACATACGCAGTGTCTATGATTGCCGAATCGGGAACTGATGTTATTTCAGAGAATTGCATAAGGCCGCGAGATTCGATATTTGAACCTCCGGTTGAATACTTTCCTACCATAATATGTGAAGTGCCGCTAAATCGGTATAAAAAAGATGTATCGGCAGTTGAAAATAATTCAGTAGTTGCCACCGAAAGTGTGTCGTATGGTGAGATCATCCCGGTGCCGAGGATGCCCGGATCATCGCTGCATCCGGGGAGAATACCGGCAATGATTATTGCTAAAATAAAAATATAATTTATGTATTTCATGAGGTTTTGATGGTTTCAGGTGATTGTTTGTTAATATTTTCTCGTATAAAATTCATTGCTTCAATTAAATCATTCGCAATAAAATCTATGTGAATATTGTTAAGACGACAGATTTTTAATTCTTCATTGCCATAACCGGTAAGGACAAGAATCGTTCGTGCGCCGCAATTGTTCCCGGTTTGGATGTCGATCATTTTATCTCCAACAACAAAAGATTTTAACAGATCGACATTGTGGTCTTTTGCCGCCTGATGAAGCATTCCGGTTTTCGGTTTACGGCATTCGCAATCTCTTCTGTATCGCTCAGATCCGAATTCGGGATGATGCGGGCAGTAATACAATCCATCAATCCTGGCGCCTTTGTTTTTAAGCTGAGTCGTTAATTCAGAATGAATTATTTCAAGTTCATTTTCGGTTAAAAGACCGCGAGCAATACCCGATTGGTTTGTGACGATGAAGAGAAGTAAGCCAAGTTCGTTCGCAAAGCGAATGGCTTCGGCTGATTCAGCAAGAAGTTGAATTTGTGAGGGGGAACGAAGATAATCCACTTCTTCAACGATCGTTCCATCGCGATCTAAAAAAATGCCGGCGCGGTTCATCCGTTGTTCTTTGATAGATCCCTATAAATATCGATGAGTGTTTGGGCGATATGCGAGTGCCCTGAACCATTTTCAGACTTCATCGATACGATGGCTGACTTCCGTTTATGCAAAATTTTTCCAACATCGTCGCAGGGTTCTTTCCAAATACCTTTATCGGCTCTGCTTCCGAATGTCGTGATTACATCTGCAAACGATAAACCCATCTTCATGAAGTTCAATCTATCCGAGTCTTGACCGTTACCGTTATTCCGAAAGTGATCAAATGGGAGCCCCGATTTATCTAACGAGCTTTTTGGAAACGAAGCGTGGGGAGACATGTTGTAAACAGTAAATACTGTCCGGACATTTTTAAAATAAGGATCATTTTTATAGATAGTCTTTAAATAAGCCGGAATCAAGCCTGCCTGCCAATCGTTACAATGAATAATGTCGGGTTGCCAATGGAGACGTTTCAAAGTTTCCAAGACACCGCGGCAGAAAAAAATAAATCGTTCATCATTGTCGGGAAAATATTTTTTTGTTTCAGGATGAAAATACAATCCATCGCGGTCAAAATACCGATCGTTCGAGAGAAAATAAACAAGAACTTTATGATTATCGCTGCACAAGTATGATGATTTTACATGGGCATGCTCGAACGTGGCGGCGATCGGGACTTCAATGTCTTTCATGCGGAGGAGGTTATGCAGTTGAAAACGCCGATTACTGATTGAGCTGTATCCCGGCAGCATAACCCGGATATCATGGCCGAGCGATTTCAATATTTTTGGTAAATTGCCTGCAATGTCACCGATGGCACTTGTCTTGATAAATGGATCGGCTTCGCTTGCTACAAAAAGTATCCCTATTGGTTTTGGCATGATGTCCGATTATTATGAGGAAATCTGATAGATTTGCAATACAATTTACGAATATTTCGCCAAAAAAACAACAATATTCTTGACATTCTTGAAAACTTTCTATATATTTATTCAAGAAAATATTTCATCAACCGGAGCTTTCTTTATCGATTTTGTTAAAGGTTAACATCAAAAAGTCCATAACTGCGTAAGCAGATATCATTTTTTTAATTTGTCATCAATATTGAAACCTTTAACATCATATATAGAGAGAGAAAATCGGTTAATCCACCGAATGTCTCACATAAGTCGATATTCGGTTTTTTGTTTTTATAACTTGCCGATCTTTAGAATATCCTTAGGAATTTTAATCATCCTGCTATCGTGTTCAACTATACTGGACGCTCAAGATGTGCGCGTAATTCAGTCTGATGCGGCAGGTTGCACTATTCAGTTCTCTCCAACTTATTCTTCACCGGAAACTCTTTTGGTCGATGGATTTCAAACAATCCGCTACAGTTTCGCGAAAGCAATCCATTATTCTGAAGCAAAATCCGGAGAACCGGAAATTCTGGTCCGCTCAACTCTTGTACAGATGCCCGGATTGTTAGGTAATACGGTTTCGATACTGCAAAGTGAATATGAAGAAATTCAGAATGTTTTAATTCCGCCGGTACCTTATTCTGCGCGGAATTCAGTTGGAATGACTGCTGAGTATCGTTTTGATCCGGACTTATACAATCGGAACGGATTCGCTCCAGTCAATTTAGCGTGGATCGATCATATCGGAGAAACGCGAGGAATGTTCTTGGGATCGTTGCGTATATCTCCAATCCAATTTGATCCTATTCGAAAAATATTACGTAGATATACACGATTGGTTATTCGAGTGAACTTTGGAATACCCGATCTATTACATCGTGCCGGTCAGCTCCGCAACGATCTGACTGGGAGCAATATCATAAATCAGTCCATAGTAGCGGTTACCGATCGACTTACAACAAGCGGTAAAGTTAACAGTGTTCTTAGCGAAGGGACATGGTATCGGTTCGATGTAAGAGAAGACGGAATGTATAAGCTTACAGGTCAAATTTTACTCAATACCGGAGTACCTGCAAATACTGATCCGAACACAATCAAAGTGTACTCAAACGGCGGTATGAGAACACCGATCGATGTTAGTACCTACTATCCGGATGATCTTGTTCAGAATGCTGTCGAGATTTTTGATGGTGGTACAGCCGGACATTTAGACCCGACCGATTATATAATATTTTACGGAAAAAGTTCGCGCGGATGGAAATATAATCCGTCATCTAAGATGTTTTCACATTATATCAATTATTTTGATGATCGGAGTTTTTATTGGATAACTTACGGTGGTGCTATCTCGAAGCAAGTTGCGAAAGTTACGAATCCATTCCAGACTGCCGGATTTGTCCCCCAGACCGTTGAAGCTAAAATATTCCGTGAAGATGATAAATCGAATTTATTCAGTTCAGGGATTGAGTGGATGGGAGAATCTTTTCTCGGAGGCGGGCAGATTGTGTATCGTCATCAGCTCCCCGGTTTGGATCTCACCCAACCGATGCGCTATAAATTTAATATCGGTGCGTTATCGGTAGCGTATTCATCATTTGAAATTTATGAGCATGATTCACTGCTGTCTACCTCATCTATTCGCGGTGATGGCGGCGACTATCCGAATTATATATCCGTCACAACGCCGTTTATCGGAAGGATTCCAAACTTTACAGATGGACAATCGGTATTGAGATTCCGGTATAATAATTCTTCAGCGGGGCGCGGTTATATCGATTGGTATGAAATATTTTACCGGCAAGTGCTGAGGGCTCAGAATGATATATTTTCGTTTCATACGAATGATACAAGTGCGATCGCTGAATACCGTGTCTCAGGTTTCGGCGGTGGCAACGTTTTTGTTTTTGATGTTTCAAAATATGACAGTCTTATTAAAATAGAGACCACTCAAATTTCAATGGATACCTGCACATTCCAATTAGCATTGAATGCCGGAACAACGAGGGAAATATTTGCAATTGGTCAGAATGGTTTTAAAATACCAGGAACTATAACATCCGTTCAAAATCAGAATTTACACGGTGACGCTAACGAAGCAGAGTTCGTTATCGTAACACATAAAGATTTTATTTCTACTGCCGAAAGGTTAAAACAACATCGAGAGGGAAAAAGTAAAAATCCGATCTCGACTCAAGTTTTCGACATTGAAGAAATTTACAATGAATTTGGCGGAGGTTCAAGTTCTCCCGTCGCGGTCAGAAACTTTTTGAAATATGCTTACCTCAACTGGCAAAAACCTCCGAAATATCTATTGCTTCTGGGAGACGGAGATTTTGATTATAAACGCACATTGGGATCAGATGAACCAAATTGGGTTCCACCGTGGGAATCTACTGAATCGTTTATTCAATTGTATTCGTATGCAAGCGATGATCTCTACGGTGTTTTTTTTACGGGAGAAAGAGTGAACCTTGGTATCGGCAGGTTACCGGTTCGATCCGTAACCGAAGCGAATAATGTTATTGATAAAATAATTGAGTATGAAACTGAGTCTGTTCCGGATATCTGGAAACTCAGATTTACTTTTGTTGCAGATGACGGACCGGGTGTACCAGATAGAAATGATCGATCAATTCACATGGCGCATGCTGAAGGTATCGCTGCCATGGTCCCGGCATTGTTTGAGAAAAGGAAGATATATATCTACGAAAATCCGACAGTATATACACCAGCCGGTAGGCGTAAACCAACAGCGAATCTTGCAATTCGAAATGCAATAAACCAAGGGAGTCTTGTTTTAAATTTTGCCGGGCACGGAAATCCGCGCCTCTGGACACATGAAGCTATTTTTGTTAAAGAAACCGATTTTCCCTTGCTGACGAATAAGGGAAAATATTTTTTCTTAGTTGCGGCAACATGCAATTATTCGAATTTCGATTTGCTGACAGATCAATCAGGGGGTGAATTACTCATGTTAATGAAAAATGCAGGCGCAATTGGCGTTTTCTCGGCTCTTCGCCCGGTTTACGCAGATGCTAACTATGCACTGAATGTTGATTTATATACGCATCTTATAGATACAACACGTAACGGTACTGTTAAAACAAAACGGTTGGGAGATATCATCTTCCAAACCAAGCAGCAATTTCCTGATCTTGTGAATGATAGGAAATATTTTCTTATTGGAGATCCTTCTCTGGAGCTTCAGTTCCCGAAACTTGTCGCTTCTGTAGACAGCATAAACCATATTGCCAACACTGAACCTGTCCGGCTTCAGGCGTTGAGCAGGACTGAGATAGATGCGACAATCCGGGATACAAGTTCAAATCCACTTCATCAAATTTCAGGTCGAGCACAACTCGCGGTTTACGATGCCGATAGGACTAATATAATCAATGCTCCCGAATTGGGGAACGGTTTTAAATATTCTACCTCAGGTTCTATATTATTCCGTGGCCAGGATACAATCGTTGGTGGAAATATGAAAGGTGAGTTTATTGTTCCTAAAGATATTTCTTACTCGAATTCTCCGGGCAGGGTGGTTATTTATTTTACAAGCGATTCTGCCGACGGCGCAGGATTCACGAAGAATATTCTTATGAATGGCACAGATACAAATGCCGTTGCGGATAATAAAGGTCCTCAGATTGCATTATATTTCGACCGACGCAGTTTCAAACCTGGCGATGTTGTGAGTTCATCACCGATGCTATTAGCCGACTTTGTTGATTCAAGCGGAATAAATACATCGGGTGGTGGAATTGGGCACCGACTTGAAGCATGGTTAGATAACAATTCAGAGAGCATCGATCTTTCTGAATATTACAAGAGTAAAGTCAATACCTATCGGCTCGGGTCGGTGGAATATCCGCTCGGATCACTCAGTAATGGAACTCATACTCTCCGATTGCGTGCGTGGGATACATATAATAATTCTTCAACTGAAGAGACGATGTTCAACGTGGTATCTGGCGCGGGATTATCGCTCTCAAATATTCTTAATTATCCTAACCCTATATCGAACGCTACATATTTTACATTCGAGCATAATCAGGTAAACGCCATAGATGCTGAAGTAAAAATCTACACTGTTGCCGGAAGAATGATTCAATCGGTATCACGCAAAGGAATAACGGATCGCTTTGTGAAGATATATTGGGATGGATTTGATAAGGATGGAGATCGTTTGGCAAATGGGGTCTACTTATATAAAGTGACAGCTAAAACGTCAGACGGTCGATTTAACTCAGAGAGTGTTGGAAAATTAACAATTTTACATTGAATAATTATCAGGTGTTTGAAGTTGCTTATAAAAATCAAAGGTAGTACATTTAATAAAATGGTTGGAGAATCCAATAGAATATTCATCATTTAATCGTAATTTTCAAAAGGTAAAAGATATGAGATCAAAAATATCCGGGAAAAAGATATCCCACATTTTCTTCATTTCTGTTGCGCTTATTATGTTTGCGTCGCAGATGTTCGGGCAAGGTGAATCGGCTGTGCCTTTTCTGCTTATTGCTCCTAATGCCCGTGCAGACGGTATGGGCGAATCGGGCGTTGCTCTTTCGGATGACGGAGCGGCATCTTACTGGAACCCCGGCGGACTCGCATTTGAAAAATATCAAGAAATCAGTATCACCCATTCTAATTGGTTGCCTCAATTTCATTTATCCGATCTCTTTTATGAATTTCTGGCGTACAGAAATAATATCGAAGATTGGGGTGGCACGGTTTCCGGGAGTATTATCTATTTGAATCTCGGTGAATTCAACCGCCGTGGTGAAAACAACGAAGACCTTGGGACTTTCAAAGCTTACGAGTTTGCCGTAACAGCAGGATACGCTACTAAAGTTATATCTGAACTCGGAGTTGGAGTGAATCTTCGATTTATTTACAGCGCTCTCGATCCGCAAAAATCTCAGAATCAGGCGCGTGGTGTTGCATCAACCGTCAGTTTTGATCTGGGTGCACTCTGGAAACCACAATCGCTGGTGCTTCCGGGTCTCGGAGATATTGAGGATCGATTCGCAGTCGGTTTAAATTTGTCTAATCTCGGTCCGAAGCTTACTTACATTCAACAAGCTCAAGCAGATCCGCTTCCAACCAATTTGCGTCTTGGATTCGCGGTGAAAATAATCAAGAGTGAATTTAACAACATCACTGGTACACTCGATTTCAGCAGAATGTTGGTGCGTCGGTATCCCGCCGATACTTTAAAGGATGCTGAAGGTAATCCGGTTCAACCATTGGTTGTAACGGAATCTCACGTCGATAATCTCCCGAAGTCGTTGGTTTCTGCATGGGGATCCGGAGGATTGAAAAAAGTTACAATTGCAGGGGGACTTGAATACTGGTACGGCAGTCCGAAATTATTCGCGTTACGCTGGGGATATTTTTACGAACATCCGAACTATGGAAACAGAAAGTTCATGACTTTCGGCGCAGGTATCCGGTACGATATCTATGGTTTCGATTTCAGTTATCTGTCGGCAATCGAAGAAGGTCATCCGCTAAGCGAAACGCTCCGCTTCACACTTATCATGTCGTGGGGTGGCGAGGACGAAGAATAATCAAGTTTTATTTCATCAAAGAAATATAATTTATAATTGAATCGACACCTGCGGGTGTCGATTCATTCTTTAAGCAATCAATAATTCAGGCGAGACAACTGTGCAAAATAAAATCATCGCGATAATACTTATCTCGTTTTTCATAGGTCCATTATTATCATTCGGTCAAAATAAATTTCAACCGGTTTTTGATCATTCGTTAACGGTTGAGCAAGATTATTTTTCTCAAACTGTCTCGAAACCAGAAACTTCGCTCAGAGTTCTTGCGGTTATGGTTGATTTCCAAACAGACACTGATTCAAGAACCACAGGAGATGGTCATTTCGATCTTCACGACACGTCAAAAAAATTTCTTGACGCACCGCCTCATAATTGTGCTTATTTTAAACAACATCTTGCATTCCTAAAAAATTATTATGAAAAAGTTTCAGACAATGTATTAAATGTCTCTTTTGAGTTGCTCGACAGCATTTACTGTCTACCTCATGAAATGAAATATTACAGTCCGTCAAAATCGAGCAAGAAAAATGTTGAGCTCGGTTATCTCGTCAAGGATACGTGGGAATTGGTAGATTCGATCGCTGCAGCAACTCACCAGCATGTAGATTTTCAACAGTATAATACTTTCATAATTTTTCACGCGGGTGTTGGAAGAGATATCGATCTTGCATCACTCTACGGTTACGATCCGACACCTTATGATATTCCTTCGTTGTACGTAAATCTTAAATCGATGCAGGTAATGTATAATGATGATAGTTTCGCAGGTATTGCGGTCGATAGCGGACGATTTCACATTACTAGTTCAATGATTTTACCGGAAACCGAAACGCGCGATCAGGTGCCATTCCCGTTAGGAATTAACGGTTTAGTTGTTGCATCTGTTGCTAGCCATCTTGAACTGCCGGATTTGTTCAATACGAAAAACGGCAGATCTGCAATCGGGCGCTTCGGATTGATGGACGGTCAGGCAATTTTCAGTTGGAACGGGGCGTTCCCGCCGGAACCTTCTGCCTGGGAAAAACAATATTTAGGTTGGATTAAACCAATTGAAATAAAAATTTCTGATTCGACTTATATTTTACCTGCAAAAAGTTTAGCGGGAAGTTTAGATACAACATTGAAAGTCAGTATCAGCTCGAAAGAATATTTTTTAATTGAAAATAGAAACCGCGACGCAAATCGCGATGGTGCGATTGTTACAATGGTTGTTGGCAAAGACACGATTAAAAAACAATGGCTAAGAGATACGTCAAATTTTAATTCCATTGACCAGGATTCTTTGTTCGGAACGATTATCGATGTCGATGAATTCGACTGGAGCTTGCCGGGTGGTGTTGACAGCCGGACAAAAACATTTTATGACGGTGGAATTCTCATCTGGCACATTGATGAAAATATTATTGATCAGAATATTGCTACAAATACGATCAATGCCGATGTCAATAGGCGGGGAGTTAATTTGATGGAAGCCGACGGCTCGCCAGATATCGGTCAATCTTATGGTTTATTGGATCCGGGTTCAGGAAGTGAAAACGGCACCGCACTCGATTATTGGTTCTCAGGCAATTCAGCCCCGTTAAGAAAATACGACACGACAGGTTTTACACCAACATCTTATCCGAGCAGCAATAGTAACACCGGAGCTAACAGTCATATTTACATTAATCGATTTTCGGAACGCGGTCCGAGCATGAGCGCAAGAATAAAAATTGGGGATGAGCAGATTTTACCGCTTCCCCAATTCCCGAAATTTGTTGGGAAAAATTATAAATGCAACTCAGTCACTGCACTGGGATATGAATCCGGAAATCAGGGATTGATAATTTCGGCAAATCCGCCTGATGACACTGTGGCCCATGAATATAATTCACCTGCTATTTATGCATGGAAATATGACGGCTCGCCTTTAATAGCCGGTGTTGATTCTACATCTTTGTCGCCGTTACAATATCCGAGCGCGAAGTTTGTTGGAAAAACTGCGATAAAAGATTTTTCTGGCGATTTCATTCCTGATCTCGCTACTGGTGTTTGGGTTGATAATTCTCCGTTACAAAGTTATCTCCTCGGCTGGTCGATGGTTGATAGCCAACCCGATCAAAAATTAGACACATTATTTTCATTCGGTGTTGTGCACGCTATATCGACTTCAGCGGTAATTTCAGATTCATTCGTTGCTTATGGTACGAAAGGCGGATCAATATATTTTGTTAAGAGCAGCGGTAGTATTACAGGTGCAGTGAGTTTAAATGTTTTCGATTCAACCGAGATTGTTGGGTTAAATCTACTCACTAGCAATAGCTATATAGCTTTGTCAGCTATAGGGGATGTTCGGAAAATTTCTCCATACACTTCAGAAGTGTTGAGCCCCATCAAACAATTTGGTCATACTTTTAATGCTCCAGCAGCATCGGCATTAATTTCCGGAAATTCATATTGGAAAGATCAGATAGGGCGTTGCATTGCCTTTGCATCGAGCGATGGATACATTTATCTCGTTGATAGTTCATTAAATTTACTAAATGGATTTCCGATTGCAACCGGTAGCGAAATTAATAATTCTCCCGCAATCGGTGATGTTGACGGTGATAATATAAAAGATATTGTAGTTTTCGGCGGAAATAAAATATACGCCGTGAACGCGACGGGAGCGTACTTAGATAATTATCCGATAACAGTTCCAAGTCAAAAACCAATTCTTACATCTCCCAGCATTGCGGATGTTAATGGAGACGGACTTGTTGATATTGTTGCGGTTACACAGGAAGGAATTGTTGTAGCATACAATTCACAAGGAAGGATGGTAAACGGTTTCCCGCTCCTCTCCGGACCAAACAGCGGATCTACACCTGCAGTTTTTTATATGAATAGTGTCTGCCTCAGTTGTGTTGATATAGGATTGGCTGTCGGCTCGGATGACGGTTTTGTTTATGCGTGGAAAACCGGTGGAATAGTTACAGGTCTTACCGCTCCTCCAATTATGCCTTGGCCCCAATATCTTCACGATGCACAGAATACCGGAATGAGCGCCGAAGTGAGTGCTCCAATTTCCAAAAGCGATAATTATTTGCCTGCAGAGCGAGCATACAATTGGCCCAATCCCGTAACAGCAGCCGATAATTTTATAACGCATTTCCGCTACTATGTAAAAGAAAACTCGACCATCCGTATAAAAATTATAGACCAGGCAGGTGATTTAGTTACACAATTTGAAAAAACCGGTGTTGGTGGAATCGATAATGAGTTTGAATGGGATGCATCCGCTTTACAAAGCGGAGTATATTATGTGCACGTTGAAGCAAACGGATCATCAGGCAGCGGTCATTCAATTTTTAAAATGGCAATAGTCCGGTAACATCTTGTGCGGTCGATTATTTTTATTTTACTATCATTATTTCTCGTCTCTTGCCGCGAAATCGAATCACCTGCCGATCTCGGAAGCATCAACGGTTATGAAGTCAGAGGCAGGGTTTCAACCGCGAACGGGATACCGATCGATAGCGTTCAAGTCAGTTTATATTACTATTACGATTATGTCGGTAACAAACAGCTTGATACCGTGGAGATAATAATAACAGACACGATGCAAGTTCTTGATGTTACCGTTTTTACGAATAAATTCAAAGAGGTGCGAAAAATATTTTCAGGAAGATGGGGAATACTCGGTCCCGTTCATCACATTTACTGGAACGGTCGCGATGATAACAACTTGCCCGCACCGAGCGGTTTATATTACATGGTCTTCACTCTCGATAGTACCGTTGTAAAACAAAATAAAATGATTATCGACGGAAATGTTACAACTGTTACAGATTATTACGGCAGGTTCGCTTTACCGGACGAAACTCTTCCTGTCGGCGTTCTTTTCGATGCCTATAACGACGATGGAAGTTTTCACGGGGTTTTAAAAATTGAACCGAAGATCGCGCTCGTATTGAATAAACGGCAAAGCGTTGCAACGTATGAATCGATTTACCTGACGAACAATACAATCACATCACTCGCTCTGACATTAGAATAATTGGCTATGAAATATTATATACTCTCCATTTTTATTTTCATTCTATCTTTAACTCTTTCAGCTCAAGAAGATTTTTATCACCCCGAGCTTGAATGGCGGACGATTCAAACCGAACATTTTAATATCCACTACCATCCCGGGGTTGAAAGAACCGCGCGTGTTGTGGCAAAGATTGCGGAAGATATTTACGAACCCGTGACGTCCTTCTATCAATACAAACCCGACAGTAAAATAAGTTTTATAATGAAGGATTACGATGATTTTTCAAACGGCGCGACTTATTTTTTCGATAACAAGATAGAAATATGGGCATCTGCGCTCGATTTCGATCTTCGAGGCTCACATAATTGGTTGAGAAATGTTATCACGCACGAATTTACGCACATGATTCAAATTCAGACCACTTTAAAATTCGGACGTAAAGTTCCGGCTTTTTATTTGCAATGGCTGCAGTACGAATCGGAGCGGAGGACCGATGTTTTGTATGGTTATCCGAACGGTATTGTTTCTTATCCCGTATCCGGATTTGTTGTGCCGGCATGGTTCGCTGAAGGTGTAGCTCAATATAACCGACGGGAATTTGCGTACGACTGGTGGGATGCGCACAGGGATATGATACTTCGAATGTACATCCTCGACGGCAACATGCTGTCGTGGAATCAAATGGCGACTTTCGGTAAAACAAGTCTTGGAAATGAATCGGCTTACAATTCAGGATTCGCGCTTGTGCGTTATATCGCCGAACGTTATGGCGAAGATAAACTTCGGGAAATATCTTATAATCTTCGTTCACTCACTGCTTTCTCCATAGATGGAGCGATTGAAAAAGCGATCGGTAAAGGCGGTAAAGAATTGTACAACGAGTGGATTAATTACCTGAGAAACGATTACGGTGAAAGAATTTCTGGCGTGAAAGCAAATCTTATTTCGGGAGAGATAATCGGAAGCGTTGGTTTTGGAAATTTTTATCCGCACTTCTCACCTGATGGTAAATCGATTGCGTATATCAGTAATAAAGAATCGGATTATTTCGGTACTTCATCTCTGTATCTCTACGATATTAATTCAAAAAAAGAAAAACTTCTAAAAGCGGGAGTAAGATCTAATTTTTCCTGGAGTCGGGATGGTAAAAAAATCTACTACTCAAAACTCACGCGCGATAACCCGCATTGGTCGAATATTTTTGATATCTTTTGCTTCGACCTTGAAAGTGAAGAAGATACGCGGATAACAACAGGGTTACGCGCGGACGCACCTTCGGTATCGCCGGATGGAAGTAAAATTGTTTATGTTTCCGGGGCAGATGGAACTTTAAATATTTCCACGATGGATTTAGACGGAAATAATGTTAAGCAGCTTACATCTTATAAAAATGGTGAGCAGATTTTTAATCCGTCGTGGTCGCCTGATGGTTTAAAAATTCTTTTCGATTACTCTATAAAAGACGGTAGAGATTTGGCATTAATACCGACAACAGGGGGGCAAATCGAATTTGTTTTCTCAACCCCCGACGACGAACGAAACGGTACATTCACTTCTGATGGGAAAAGTATTATATTTTCATCCGATAAAACCGGTATCTTCAATATTTATGAATACGATATTGAGACTAAGCAGGTGGTTCAAAAATCAAATGTATTGGGAGGAGCGTTCATGCCGAACGCAACCGCAGATGGACAGATCGCTTTCGCTTCTTACACTTCCACAGGATATAAAATCGCATACATGGAGACGATGCAATGTCTGGGTAACGTACCATCTTATGTTCGTTCGCAAACATTTCAATCACACACCACCGATACTTCTTTAAGCAGTTCACGCAATTGGAAATCACTCCGGTTTTATGATGACACACAACTCCCCGAATTTAAAGAAGGATCGTATAAGGCATCATCGTCAGGGTTGGCGTTTATTCCATTTCTGCGTGTCGATAATTATAATCCTAAAAATAAGGGAATCGACATGCTCAAGTTGGGATTGTACATGTACTCTTACGATGTTCTCGACAGATATGGATTTTTTGCCGGCGGCGCGATCAATAAAAAAGGTGAACGCGATCTATTCTTGACATTCGATTATCGCGGAAAAGTGCCGGGGCTATTTCAACTTGGAGCGGAACCGACTGTCGCGTTTGAAGTGTATAATATAACGCGGAAGACAGATGTCTCAATCGGATTCCCGTTAGATACATTATCGGTTGGGGTAACATACAATCTGCTTGAGTTCGATGCCGTGTTCAGGCATAAATTATTTTTAGAAAATCTTGATCTTGAACTTCGATATGCTCACAGCAGGTATAGTGCTACTATCGGTTCTTTCATTCTTCCCGATCCATCGCCGGAAATCGGCAATCCATTGATTCCCGCATTCAGCGATTTATACCTCATCGGTAATAACATTTCTGCCAACTTTGAATTTCGAGCTTTAAAACCATCACGAACAACCGAGATAAATCCGATTGGCAGGAAAATCCGATTGAAGTATGAATTCGAAACAAATAAATATAATCCTACCGGTGAATATGATTATAAA
Organism: Ignavibacteriales bacterium; assembly: GCA_016214905.1. NCBI lineage: Bacteria > Pseudomonadati > Ignavibacteriota > Ignavibacteria > Ignavibacteriales > Ignavibacteriales bacterium. The sequence goes on from JACRMQ010000009.1 coordinate 36,582, forward strand.
GATGGAGCATTAATTGCCAGATATCAGCGAGTAAGATTTCATCGACTAGAAACACGGTGGACAGAATACACGAAACTTCCCGGATGGAAGCATACGCTATCGGCACAGTTGCGTGGCGGTACCATATTTGGTCCACCTCAGGATAATTTCTTCAATTATTATATCGGCGGTTTGGCAGGTATGAAGGGATATACTTTTTACTCGCTTGGCGGTAATGAATACGCGATGGCAAATGCCACTTATCGATTTCCGATCTTTGAAGATATTGACACAAGAATTTTACATATGATCTTCAACCAGCTTTACGGTGCGGTTTACGGAGATATCGGTAATGCCTGGACGGGTGGCGGATTGACGGGTAAAAAATTTAAAAAAGATGCCGGTGTTGAATTACGACTCGAAGCATTTTCGTATTATGCTTTCCCGACAAGAATATTTCTGAGTGCAACTTACGGTTTCGATAAATTTAATTATCAGATGGAATCGAGCAAGAAAATAGTAACATACGGAAAAGAGTGGAGTTTTCACTTCGGCGTACTTTTCGGATTCGACTTCGATTAAAGAAAGGAATTTTAAATAATGCGGAATATCGCTTTCATAATATTCAACATCATCTTCATATCAATCGCTGTTTCACAGCAAAGCGATTCATTTTATGTAACCGGAAACCGGCAAGTTGATTTTTGGGGCACTCCCGGCAAGTTTTTAACTCTTAATCAAGATAAAATTGCCTTGCAGCAAGATAATTTTTCAAACAGGGAAGAAATATCTCCATGGCTTGCTGCCGCGATGTCGTTGCTGGTACCGGGTGCGGGTGAGATTTACGCAGAAAGTTATACAAAAGGTGGAATATTCCTCGGTGTCGAAGTTGCATCATGGATTGTTGCCGGTGTTTATAACAGCAAAGGAAATAAACAAACCGAGTGGTTTAAAAACTACGCTAACGAGCATTACAGTCCCGTTCGCTACGCTGAATGGGTTTGGAGAAACATCGGTTCATTAGCGCCCGGGTTGGATACATCACAATATCATTTGTATTATCGTCCGCCAACATCTTCCGAGAAGCCGCCGTTCGATTGTTTGAGTTGGATGGAGTTAAACAGTTTGGAAGGAGAGATCGCAAGCTTTACGCATCGATTACCTTTGTACGGTGAGCAGCAATATTTCGAATTGATCGGGAAGTATAAACAATTCAGCAAAGGGTGGGACACTGAAGATCCGTACGAACCCGACCACCTTACCCCGAGCGATCAGTTTTATTATTATGGCGTGGAATTCAATAAAGCCGATAAGTATTATAAAATTTCCGATATGTTCATATCGGTAATAATCGTCAATCATATCGTAAGCGCATTCGATGCTTATCTTACAGCATCGCATTATAACAATGTTTTACATGCAGATGTGCAATTAAAAATGCAGCCGACTATTTATGGCGTGGTTCCAACAGCCGAAGCTCATTTAAAATTTACTTTTTAAATTTGGAATAATTTCGATTAACTGGTGATAGTCAATCGAAATTACTTGGGTACTTTGAAAAGGACAAATAATCCGGCGAGCAAGAAAACAATATTAGCAAGCCATGCCGTCAACAGAGGATGCAAATCTCCGTTGTATCCGAATGCCTGACTTACCTGCAGGAAAATCATATACATAAATGAAATTCCGATTGCGATTCCGAACTCAACTCCAAGTCCGCTTCTGCGTTTGACGGAGGAGAATGGAATTCCGAACAGAACAACAATAACGCTTGCGAAAGGGAATGCGATTTTACCGTAATAATCAACCATCCAGCGGGAAACCTCGTGACCTGCGCGTTGTTGATTTGTGATAAAATGCTTAAGATCGGGGTAATTCATTTCTTCCGGCTTTTCTTGTTTTTTCTTGATATCATCGGGGGTGAAATTTAGTACACCGATATCGAATATTTTGAACTGAAAAAGATTTTCAGTCGCGTTGTAGAATTTACGTTCCGAGCCATTTACAAGATGCCATCGTTTTGTGCTATCGTTCCAGCACATTTCATCCGCGTCGTACCGTACACGCAGCATAGTGGGATCCACCGGATCAAAATCCTGAATGCTGACACGCATTGCAACATTTCGAGTGTCATCAAACATCCCGATCGATAATATCCTGTCTTTTGAATCTTGAATATATATATTGCTTTTTGATACGAAGCGTATATCTTTTTGAAAATATCTTCTCCCTAATTCAACTTTTTTCTTATTAGCGTAAGGAACAATCCAACCGTTAAAATAAATAGAAACACCGCTGATTAATACAGCGAAAACCAGCATAGGTGCCATGAATCGAAAAAGAGATACTCCTCCCGATTTTAAAGCTGTTAATTCATTATAAGTCGACATCCGGCCCGTTGTGAAAAGCGAACTAAGCAGTGTGGCAACAGGTGTCATCAGTTTAATGATCTCAGGTACAAAAAATAAATAGTATTGAACGACCATCCAAACAGAAGCGTTAGCATCTATGAAATCATCGAGGTTATCCATCAAATTAACTGCGACAAAGATAACGGTAATTGCCAACAGTGAGAATGCCCAGGTGACAATAAATTGGTGCAGTACGTATCGATCAAGTTTTGTCATGTTCTATCGAAAGATTCCGATTCGTCAATTTGCGAAGTGCGTAAAAATTTTGGAGAATATTTCCGCAGCGCCGCCCAATTAATCGCGGGTGTTTCACGTCCGGTACGAATTGTGAGATAAACACCAAGTATGAAGAGGATAATGTTTGCCATCCACATTCCTAACCAAGGACTGAGCAGGTTGCGGTCTGCTAATTTTTCGCCGCCAATAAGCATCGCCCAGTATATGATAAAAAATCCCAGACTGAACGTTGCTGCAACGCCAAACGTACCTTTCCGCGCGATTATACCGAGCGGTGCACCTATTAGAACGAACACTATGCATGCTGCCGGGATAGAATATTTTTTATATATCTCGACGAGATATTCATCGATTCTCCGGTTGTTATATTCGATGAGAGATAACTGATTCGAGATTTGCATTCTAACATTACGCACTTTGTTGAGTGCGAGTGTAAGAGCGCGTTGATGTTGTTGATCGGGTGTCACAGACGTTGATAACTTTCGTGAATCCAATAATGAGGATGTGGGATGATTATCGCCGATCATCGTTTCGCGTTCAAGATATATATTCGCGTTGGTAAGACTATCGACAATCTTTTTCATTTCATCGGAGCTCATTTCTCGATCACTTCTATCGAACGCCCCCATACTCGATCTTTCAAACTCGAATCCTTCGGCATCCATGATTATGCGGTGTCTGTCGAAGCGCATTCGCTGGTATGGTGACTTATCACCAGATCCCAGTTGATTAATTTCGCCATCGTATAAATCCATGACAAGTTTTCTGTAATCTGGTGTAAACGAAACTTTACCTTTCTCCGCCGTCACGACAACATTTGTTGAAGGATCTGTGTAATCGTAAATCGTGATGCCTTCCAGATTGTTCGATTGTTCGAAAGTTTTTCGTGCAAGAATGCTGTACCCAGGGACATCCTGTGAAAATAATCCTGATTGAATTGTGAGAGTCGGTTTTGTCCTGCGGATATCGATCATCAAAATCTTGAAGCGATGATTGGCTTCGGGAAGAATTTTATTGTTGAATTCTATCAGAAATATAGTTAACAATAAAGATCCGATAAGTACCGGCGCGATCATTTTATACAAGCTCATTCCGCTTGCCTTCATGGCGGTAATCTCGTTCTGGGAAGACAATTTTCCGAAAGCCATCAAAGATGCAACCAGCACAGCCATTGGTGCGGCAAGAACAACCATCCACGATAGACTCAGCATCAACAGTTCTCCGATTACAACCGGACTTAATCCTTTGCCGACTAATTGTTCAATTGCACGCATCAAAAATTGAAGCAAAAAGATAAACATTAAAGTCAGGAAGGCGAAAATGAACGGTCCGAGATGTGCTTTCAATATGTGATAGTATAGTTTCATATCCTCGATTCTTAATATAGTGGCTGGCAATAGATTTTCCAAAGGGAAGATCTATTGATATTTTTCAAAGCCTGTAGAATCAGGCAAAATAGTGCAATTGGTTGAAAAACATCTTTCCAATCCTGATCCGTATTGAGATATCTTCTAAAAATCGGTTATTATGATTTATTTCGGGCATTTATCAAATTATCCTTGCAATTAAGTCGACTTTTTCCTACATTTTCTATGTAATTATTTATCATTATTGGTTTTAATCGCTTACGAATGCGAAAGGAGTCGTTGGTATCGGTTCTTGGTAACAGGTTAATAGTAAGATAGGTGTTGTTATAGAAATTATTTTTTGCAGGCAACATCTGCTAAACGTAGAAACATACAGGATCGAATTAACAACGTGGCTCTTTTAAGCAAACAATCACGCCGTCAATCATTGTTTCCCCCGCGAATTATATATCGTGTTTGGATTATTATATTCGCTTTGCTACAATTTTGCCTCGTTGCGTACTCGCAAGTTCCACCGCCATCGGCTCTACCCAAAGATTCATCCGTAATATCCGATACAACGAAACCGAAACAAATTCCCGATACCTTACAAGAAAAACCTGAGGTTCGTCCAAAAATCCAAATTTCTGATTCAGCAAAAAGGATACAGGAATGGATGAAAGCCATGGAGGACACATCAACTGCATTCAAAGACACGTTATATAAAGAAGATACCGAAGCATGGAAAGAGTTTAAAGATTCAACCGCGCGCGTTACGCAATGGGTGCACAAGAGGCAGGATGTGCCGATGGTTGAATTTTTCCCTCGACCAAAATATTCGCTTTATCTCGATACCAAATCACCCGCGTACAAACGGGAATTCCAGATCGATTCAACCGGTGAGATTGTTACCATAAAAGAATCTGTGAACGGATTAGATGTAAAAGTCCCGCTTACGATGCGGCTCTCGGAATATATTCAACAACGTATCGAGCATGAAAAACTAAACGGCTGGCGATCGATTGCCGGGCAATACACGCTGAAACAGGAGAAGGATGATTTGTCCGGGATACTAAGCTCGCTGACAAATATTTCCATTCCCGTTCCGGCAAATCCGCTAACGAACATTTTCGGTGGTAATGAGATTAATTTGCGCATCGGCGGAAGTGTCGATATCAGAGGTGCGTTCCGAAACACAAAATCGGATCAAACCACTATATCAACTTTAGACCGGTCGAGAAATGAGCCGGATTTTAACCAAACGGTTCAAATAACTGTCGGCGGAACGATTGGAAAGAAACTCAGCATAAATGCCGATTGGAACACACAGCGTACGTTCGAATATGAAAACCAGTTAAAAATTAAATATACAGGTTTTGAGGATGAAATAATTCAAAGCATAGAAGCCGGCAACGTTTCAATGCAAACACCTTCTCTTGTAGGTGGAGGGCAGGCGCTTTTCGGCATAAAGGCAAAATTACAAACGGGTCCGTTAACACTCACAACTCTTCTATCTCAAAAGAAAGGGCAGACGAAGGAGATCAGCGTTTCGGGTGGAGCAACTTCAACAGAAAACATAATTAAACTGCACGAATATAGCAGACGGCATTTCTTCGTCGATACTTTATATCAGGATCTTTTTGAAAATCTACATAAAGAATTTCCACCGGTTTTAACTCCGGAAAATGAACAAAACCGTATAACACTTCTTGATGTTTGGATAAGCAGTATGAACAATGCCGCTCAACGTGATGGATTGGTAAGAACAGGTTTCGCGTATATCGATTTACCTCCGCATGAGCGCAATAAACGGTATACACAAAACGATATTGAAAATTTATCTAAAAATTCCGGTCGTTTTGAAGGAGGTAACTTCATCAAATTGGTTATCGATAAAGACTATACATTCGATCCGTATAGCGGATATATCACCATGATATCAAATGTTGATGATGCCCAGCAGGCAATCGCTGTGACTTACTCTACAGCAAGTGGTGAAGAGTTTGGCGGGAATATTGTCGATGACGATACAACAATGTACATGAAATTAGTTAAGCCCAAATCATTATTTACTAATTTTAGCTGGGACCCAGCTTGGAAACTGTTGTTGAAGAATTTCTATTCGGTTAAAGCCACGAACTTAAAAAAAGAAGGTTTCGATTTAACTCTCTGGCGGAATTCGGATGGTGGAGGTGCAGATCAGGATCAGATTGAAGGAAAGAACTTGTTGCAGGTATTAGGATTGGATAGGTACGATGGAGATAATGCGCCGAATCCTGATAATAAATTTGATTTTCTTCAAGGTATTACAATCGATCCTAAGCTTGGTGAAGTAATCTTCCCGCATCTCCGGCCATTTGATTCAACCATCGTCCGATATTTCAGGCAGATTGGACAGTTGGTTCCAGACTCGCTTCTATTCAGTGATATTTATGATACCACGGCTGAAGCAGCGCAAAGGAATGCTGAAAGAAATAAGTATTACATAAAAGTTAAAGCCGTCGGTGATCAAAAAAGCAGGTATAGTTTAGGGTTCAATATCGTTGAAGGTAGTGTTCAGGTTCTTCTTAACGGTAAAGTGCTAACCCCCAAAGTCGATTACACGGTCGATTACATCACGGGTGAAGTGAATATTCTAAATGGCGATGCGATGCTTCCTAACGCGAACGTACAGGTTAAATTTGAACAAAATGATCTGTTTCAAATAGCTTCGAAAACTTTAATGGGTGTTCGCGGTGAGATTGCAACTTATCCGGGTACAAATATCGGATTTACACTATTAAATTTGAATCAACAAACTTTGAGCGATAAAGTTCGTATAGGTGAAGAACCAACTAATAATACTATGATAGGTGTGGACGCGTCTACCTCTGCAAATCTGCCGTTGCTAACAGATGTGCTTGACGCTCTGCCGTTTTTTAGAACTAGAGAAATGTCTACCATAAGATTCGCAGGTGAAGCTGCGTATATGATACCTGATCCTAATACGAAAAAAAGCACAATCGCAGGTGATAATGGTGCAGCTATCGCTTTCGTTGATGATTTTGAGGGCGCCCGTAGAACAATACCGATGCCGATAATGTATTCCGCCTGGACGATGTCTAGCGCTCCGGAAAAAGCTTCATCTCTGATCGGATTATCGAATGAAGAAAAATCATTCAAGCGTGCACAAGCGGCATGGTATAACCGTTTACCGACAGATGTATATTCAGAAGATATTTGGCCCAACCGTAAAACCCGTGCGGGTCAAAATCAGGTTACGGTTTTAAATTTTGATTTCGATCCGAATCATAGATCTGCATATAATTATTCACCCAATCTTGATTCAACATTAAACCGAAGCAATTCCATAGAGCGTAGAAAGAATTGGAATGGGATAATGCGTTACGTCGGTTCAATCGCATCCGGTTTATTGGATCAAAATATAGAATATCTTGAAATTTGGATGAAGGATACTTCATCTAATATGGATGATTTGCGGAGAGGACGTTTATATATAGATCTTGGTCGGATTAGCGAAGATGTAATACCAAACCGAGTATTGAATACCGAAGATGCAAACTTAAACGGTATCCGAAATCAAGGTGAAGATATCGGTATAGATATGTTAAACGACGCACAGGAGCAAAGCACGTATGCCAATTTTCTTGCATCTAATTCGGGTGATCCCGATGTAGATCCCGGTGACCCAAGCAGCGATAATTATCAACCATACGGTGATGGAACCAATTTAAGAAAATTCAATGGTACCGATAAAAACGAGACAGATCCCACCGGACTTCTGCCTAACACAGAAGATTTAAGCGGTAACGGGAGTTTAGATGGGGCGGATCAATATATAGAGTATGAGCTCCCTCTTGATACTGTATATTACGATTCTTTGGGTATACTGAGATCGAACCCTTATCTTGTTGGAGGAGGAAATGAAAGATGGTTTCAATTCCGAATTCCATTAATTGACTCCGGTAACATTGTTGGCGGAACCGATCCGCAATCGATTCTACGAACGGTTCAGTATATTCGTTTTTGGGTCTCCGGTCTTTCAGAGCCGGCATCATTGCGTTTTGCTGAAATAAATCTGGTTGGTAATCAATGGGAGCAACGAATTGCAAACGACACACGTATGAAAGCGTCGGTTGTAAATGTGGAAGATAACCAGCAATACGCTCAGGAGTGGTATCAATTAGGTATTCAACGTGAAAAAGATCGCACCGACCCGAATCAGGTTATCGAGGCAAACGAACAATCGCTCGCGTTATTAATCGACAGTCTTCCAAAAGGTGTTTATCGCGATGTACGGAAACAATTCACCTCGCGCCCACTCGATCTGTTTAATTACAAGGCGATGAAGATGTTCGTTCATGGCGATCCTCAGTTCGATGATATCGTATCTACCACCTACGATCCGGAGGGTGTACCTAATCCCGGTTACGACGCAGAATTATATGTGCGATTTGGTTCCGATACGATGAACTATTATGAATATCGCCAGCCGATATACAAAGGTTGGAGTGTGCCGAAGAACAACGTCGATATTAATTTTTCAGAGTTAACATCTGTTAAAGCTTCAAAACCCGATACATTCAAAGGTGTATATAGAATTCCAATTATTCCCGGTGATAAAACGCGAACCTATGGTGTGAAAGGCAATCCATCTCTCAGAAAAATAGTTGAGATTAGCATCGGCGTCAGAAATATCGGTAAACCATATCTTCATGGTCAGGTCTGGGTGAATGAATTGCGCCTAGTAGATGTTGATGATGCCCCCGGTATCGCGTATCGATTCGATACACAATTGAAACTTGCCGATCTTGCTCAGGTAAATTTCAATTACGGTCAAACAGATCCGTCGTTCCACGGGCTCGATCAACGATTCGGTGATCAGACTACCAAAATTAATTGGGCGGTGAACGCCAATATCACTCTCGATAAATTTTTACCATCCGAATGGACTCAGGCGGGAACCTCGATTCCATTCTCGTATTCTCATACAGAAAATCTGATCAAGCCAAAGTATCTGCCGAACACCGATATTGTAGTGGCAGAAGCGGCGAATCGTGCGGCGGAATCGTCTGAAAATCCTGATGCTGCAAAAAATGTTCTAACACAATCGCAATCGCTGCAGGTCCGCGATAATTACGCTATCTCCAACTTTAAGATCGCCCCGCCCGTCGACGCATGGTACGTTCGTGAGACGATAAGTAAATTAGGTATTGGGTTTAATTACAGTACGGGTCGCGACCGTGATCCTGCTTTTATCTCGAAGCAAAACTGGCAATGGTCTCTGCGCTTGAATTACGCAGTTTCGTTGCCGACTAATTTCTATATCCAGCCCTTTAAAAAACTTTTTGCTGGAATTTATTTACTCGAGGACTACAAAGATTGGAAATTATATTTCATTCCTATCACAAGCATATCTGCGAACACCGGCGGAAGCAGATCTCGTAATTTGGAATTTCCACGCGCTAAAGGAAGCGCTATCCGCGATACACGCAGCTTCAATGCGGGTAAAGGATTCGGATTCGGCTGGAAATTCACTGAGGGTGGTATTGCAAATATTTCGGGCGACTACGGATTATCGGTCGATAGAAATCTCCAGTACCTCGATAATGATTCTGTGGGAAGAGATTTTAAGACTATTCTTAAAAATCTTCTTTTCGGCGGACGCGACAGCAGATACGGACAAAAATTTTCTATAGCGTTTAAACCCAAGCTTCCGAATATTCTCGATATTCCGAAGTACTTTGATTTGAACGCGAGTTATTCCGTAAATTACAGCTGGACAAATTCATTCCAGAAAGGTGATATAGGAAAAGGTGCCGGCTACGATAACAGTTTGAGTTTATCTTTTACATTCCGCCTGAAAGCACTTACCGATCCATGGTTCGCTTTTGCCGATAAAGCCTCGCAACCACAACGACCTGTAGAGCAAAAACCTAAATTGGAAAAAGACAAAGCAGGTGCTGTACCCGATTCCGCAAAACAAAAAACCGAGCCGGCTGTAAAAGAGCCCGGTGAAAGTAACACGGCGAAACTGCTCTCACAAGCAGGAATGATTGCAAAATATTTCATTAAAATTCCTTTACTCGATTTTGAATCGATTTCTATTGGGTATTCACAGTCGAACGGATCGAAGCATAGTGGAGTTCTTGGCGCAACCGGTTTCAAGAATTTCTGGGGCAGAATGCCATTCCAGGGTTCTCGCGTCGATTACGGACCATCCCGCATTTTCCAACTCGGTCTAATCAACGATCCGCATGGAACATTGCAATTTGAGCCGCGTTCCAGTTTTCCATTCTTAGGTTGGAAAGTTAATAAAGGTCTGCGAGCCGCAAATGCTGTTTTATCAGATAATTTTTCACAAGGAAATAATATTACTTTGCGAACAAACCGCCAGCTTTGGACAGGCGCATCTATTGATTTAAACTGGAAAGTGAGCTGGCAATACAACCGTTCAACAACTTTGGAAACCGATGCTCTTGGTAATCCAACTTATAAACAACCTGTCATAACCGGAAGTGTAGAAAGATCATTTTTATCGATTCCATCGGTGCTTTTCTTCAAGGTGTTCAAAAGCAATATGGAAAATGTCGGAAAGAAATATGACGAAATTATGGCAAGCGATAAAACATCAGATCAGGATAAAGCGGTTAAGACAAGAGAAGCTATTTCCAAAGCTTTTGAAAACGGAATGGAAGCGCTGCCTTTCCTCTCGAAGATTATCGGTCCATACGTGCCGCGTCCTAACTGGACATTCCGCTGGGATGGTATAGAAAAAAGCGTAGGATTAACATCGTTTCTCGACAGATTGTCTTTTGAACATGCTTACACATCTGGATTCCGCAAAGATTACAGAAGCACTTCGAGCGGAGAGCAAGAAACTAACGGCGAGCGTATTAATTATGGATTCACACCGTTAGCCGGAATGAATATGACTTTCAAGCAATTGCTGAAAGGAAATTTATCTGGCAATTTCAAATATAACTCAAACACGTCGTACGATTTGAATCTATCATCAACCAGACCGAATATCGTTTCAACATTGGCGCAGGAAATTTCTCTTTCATTAACCTATTCGCGGCGCGGATTTTCTATACCGTTATTTGGTTTAAATCTTTCAAACGATGTAGATATAACTATGACATACTCGCGCACGAAGAACTCACGCCGTCAATACAAACCCGAAGAACTTTCTATAAATCCGGACGGGCAACCTCAAGACGGCAGTACACGTACACTTATGGAGCCGCGCATCAGATACGTTTTAAGCAGCCGGGTTACAGCCGCAATATTTTACAGATATACAAGCACACAGCCCGATGCAAGCGGCTCGTTAATTTTCGGATCAACCACTAATGAAGCAGGAATCGATATCCATATCTCTATTTGATACTATTTGTACTTTGGTTGTTTCTAATTTTACTTTCTGCTATTTTAATTATTGAGGTGTTTCGTGAACACACAAACTGCTATAAAAGGTCGGTTACTCTGGGTCGATGATGAGATCGAATTATTACGTTCTCATATACTATTACTTTCCGAAAAAGGATACTCCGTTGAAACTGCAACAAATGGTGAAGATGCAGTTTCGCTCGTAAAAACCAAACCGTTCGATTTGGTTTTTCTTGATGAAATGATGGCAGGCATGGGTGGCTTGGAAACGTTATCGAAAATAAAAGATTTACGTCCAGAGTTGCCTGTAATTATGATCACTAAAAACGAAAGCGAAGGACTGATGGAGGAAGCGATCGGCGGGAAGATAAGCGATTACCTTACGAAACCCGTTAATCCAAGTCAGGTTTTACTCGCGGTAAAGAAATTTTTAGAAGGGAAAAAGATAGCGGGCGCCACTGTTTCGCGCGATTATATAAAAGAGTTCAATTCTATATCTCTCGCCCTTAGCGATAATCTTACTTTTTCTCAGTGGACAGAGATTTATACGAAACTCGTAGATTGGTCGATGGAACTGGATCAACACCCGGGTTTAGGATTAAAACAAACTTTAACCGATCAATTTCGCGAGTGCAACGGAGCGTTTTCAAAATTCATCGAACGAAATTATCGTAATTGGCTCGAGCAACAAAAGCGTCCGGTATTATCGGTGGATGTTGTAGAGCGTTACCTGATTCCGGAATTGCGTGATACGAATAGGTCAGTATTTTTCTTCGTTATCGATTGTTTGCGTCTTGATCAGTGGATGGTGATGGAAACAGCGCTTAGAGAATTTTTCGACATATCGCGCGATTTCTATTATTCAATCTTACCGACTGCAACACCATATTCACGCAATGCAATCTTCAGCGGCACCTGGCCTTCGGAGATTGAATTACGTTTCCCGGAAATCTGGGAAGAATGGGAAGACGATGATAACAGCAGAAATAGGTTTGAACATAGATTTTTAGATAATCTTTTAGAAAGGCGCAAAATCCAACTCAAGCCCGAATCAAAGTACGTGAAAATTCTTGACGCGGAGTTTGGGAGAAGCATCGAGCAAAATATTAATTCTTATACAAAGAACCGGCTCACATCGATTGTGGTGAATTTTGTAGATATGTTAGCTCACGGCAGATCCGATTCTCAACTGCTAAAAGAAATTGCGCCCGATGAATCGGCATATCGTTCTTTGACTGCATCGTGGTTTACGCATTCAACGCTGTTTTCTATGCTTAGAACATTATCCCGACAAAAAAATGTTACTGTAATTCTCACCACCGATCACGGCAGTATCAGAAGTATGCGTGGAGTGAAAGTAATCGGCGATCGGGAGGCGTCGACTAACCTTCGTTACAAATTCGGCAGAAACCTTAAAGTAGATAGTCATCACGCAATGTTTATTAAAAATCCTTTGGAATACAAACTGCCCAAAAGAAGTGTAACTATCAATTACATTATCGCGAAAGAAGATTATTATTTTGTCTATCCAACCGACTATCATCAATACTTGAATAAATACAAAGATAGCTTCCAGCACGGCGGTATTTCAATGGAAGAAATGATATTACCGGTCATCAAAATGAAACCAAAGCAATGAATCGTCAATTAACAACGCACTCAGAGTTGGAGACAATTTCTGCGGGCAAAGAATTTTCCGAATTAATCCGTAGCAGAACCGTTGTGGCGCTTTCAGGCGATTTAGGTGCTGGAAAAACACGATTCATAAAAGGTGTTTGCGAAGGATTGGGAGTAACGGAACATGTGGCAAGTCCTACGTTTACGATCGTGAATGAATATCAGGGTCGGTCTTTGAAAATATTTCATTTCGATTTCTACCGAATTAATTCAGCAGCAGAACTTCAGGAAATCGGTTTTGAAGAATATGTTCAAGCAGGAGGAGTATGCCTGATTGAGTGGGCTAATAGGGTAAAAGAAATCTTACCGGATCAACGAATCGATATGACTTTCTCTTTAGGAAAAGATGAGAATGAACGGATAATCATAATAAATGAAGTGAAGCCGGAATGAAATTGCTAAGTATTGAGACGGCAACAAACTTGTGCGCTGCGGCAGTGATTGATGAATCGGCAATCCTTTCGGAGAGATCATTATCAACACCTCAAATCCATTCCGAGAAGTTAGTACCAATTATCGATGAATGTTTACGAGAAGCAAATTGCGATCTTTCCGATCTAGATGGAATTGCCGTATCGATTGGTCCCGGATCGTTCACCGGATTACGGATAGGATTAAGTGTTGCAAAAGGATTATCATTTGCCTCCGGGAAGCCGTTAGTGGCAGTTAGTACATTAAAAGCATTCGCTTATGAATTTTACAGAAAAAGAAAGACCGGTAACGCAGAAAGCATCTTATCTTTAATAGATGCGCGGCGTGATGAAGTTTATGCGGCATTGTATGATATATCGGCAGGAGGATTGAGCGAGGTGATTCCGCCCGCCGCGTTTTCATTGAACCGGATCTTCGAATTATCATCCACCGGAAGAACGGTATTGGTTACCGGAGACGGAACCGAGAAATTTAAAAAATATATTGAAAAAGTTGAATCAAAAGATGCATCTGCTTATATTATTCCATCCCCCGGATCGAGCGGCGCAAGTGCGGTTGGAGTTGCATTACTTGGAATAGAAAAACTCAAACGCAGGGAATATGAAAAAATTGATTTATTAGAACCACTATACGTAAAAGAGTTCTACACAATTGTTCAACAACCTAAGGTTCAATCGTAATGGCATGGTTTCGACGCTCAAAAGCAAGTATAAGCACCGACATTCAGAGGAAAGATATTCCGGATGGAATGTGGACGAAGTGCGATGGCTGCGGTGAAATAATCCACAAAAAACAACTCGAACAACAATTCTACACCTGCATAAAATGTAACTACCATTTCCGGATTGGAAGCAAAGAATATATCCAGTTTCTGCTCGATGAAGGAACATTCAAAGAGCTGGACCGGAAGATGAAATCTAAAGACCCGTTGAATTTTAAAGATTCAAAAAGTTACAAAGAACGTGTAAAAGATTCGATCAAGAAAACGGAATTGTTCGATGCTGTACGAACCGGGTCGGGGAAAATTGATCAACAAGATGTTGTTGTTGGTGTGATGGATTTCAGCTTTATCGGCGGCAGCATGGGTGCGGTTGTAGGAGAGAAGGTGGCGCGGGCTATCGATAAAGCACGCAAAGATAAATCTCCACTCATTATCGTTTCTTCGAGCGGTGGGGCGCGGATGATGGAAGCTGCTTACTCACTGATGCAGTTGGCTAAAACGAGCGCGAAGTTAGCGCAACTTTCCGATGACGGTATTCCGTTCATCTCTATATTGACAGATCCAACAACAGGTGGCGTAACCGCGAGCTTCGCCATGTTGGGAGATTTAAATATTGCCGAACCGGGCGCACTAATCGGTTTTGCCGGTCCGCGTGTTATCCGCCAAACCATCGGAAAAGATTTACCTCCCGGATTCCAGCGATCCGAGTTTCAGTTAGAACACGGATTTGTGGATGTGGTTGTCCATCGGAAAGAGATGAAGGAGACCATTTCAAAAATATTAAAGCTTATTTGGAAATCGTAAATGCTTGGATTTATCAATTGGCTGTTGCAACAATCGAAGAACGATTACCGTACCAATCGCAAAGGATATTTGTTTGATTGAAAGGTTTTTTACGCAATAAAATTTTTACCGATAAAACTGAAAGCGAGATACAAATAAAGGCGCAACGATCAAACTATTTCGATACAGAGCATAAAAGAATAAGATTTATTGCCGCGTTCATCAGCATATCTTTGCATCTGATGGCAATAATTGGTTTGATGTTTTATCAAAATTATCAGGTAAACAAAATCGGATTATCAGAAGAAATGCAGTTTGGCGGAAGCGGTGGCGGCGGTGGAGAAGGCGCTGAAGATGACGCCATCCAATTTGGACCTCAAGGCGAATCAGGCCGAAATGGAAAGCAAGATGATATGCCTAATCATCAATTTACGCTTTTGCGTATTCATGTTTACAACGATCTTGAAAAAGCAATTCCGGTTCCGGTAAAAGAAGTACCAAAGCCGATTACTTCAAAAAAGAAAAAGAGTAAACCTGTTCTTGCTGAAAATATGCCAACGCGCTGGCTTCGACGCGGAGTAGGTCCTGGTTCAGGCGGAGGTGCGGGCGGCGGAAGCGGAGGAGGTATAGGTGCAGGTCAAGGGTATTCGATCGATTGGGGTGGGAATGGTTCTCGTCGGTTATTAAGCGGAAGATTACCGAAGTACCCATCCGGCACAGATAAAGAAATGCCCGTGCGTTTGGAGTTTTCTGTTTTATCTGATGGAACGGTTTCTAATGTAGTACCGGTTATGAAAAGTGATGAGTTGTTGGAACGGGCAGCGATTGCCGCGCTTCAAACATGGCGATTCGATCCGCTTCCGTCTCAGATCGAGCAAAAAGTACAGGTTGGAAAAATAACATTTAAATTTGTATTGCAAAAGGAGTAAAAACAAATGATGAAATTTCGAGCGTTATTATTAGTCACTTTATTTTCATTCTTATCGATCAATGCTCAGGATATAAAGCGCATCCAACCGGAGTGGTGGTTCGGCGGTTCGGTTGGAATGAATTTCAATTTCTACAGCAGCGATTTCCATAAAATAAACGAATTGAACGACTTTACTTCATCATTCACTAAAGGATCGGGAACAGGATTATATCTTGCTCCATTGATCGAGTATCGACCGGATCCCGTATGGGGTGGAATGCTGCAATTTGGATTTGATGGAAGAGGAGGAGACTTTAATGATATCAGAGATACATCAGGTAATATTTCACTCGGAACGTCGATGAACTATCTTAGCTTAGAGCCAAGTGTTCGGTTTTCCCCCTTTGACTATCCGTTATATTTCTTCGGCGGACCACGTATCGGATTTAATGTTGCAAAATCTTTTTCGTTGAAGAAAACTCCCGGCAACACAACTGAGGGAGATTTTACAAATATTCGCGGAACAACGATAGGCGGTCAGCTTGGCGCAGGTTACGATTTTTTACTCACCAGGTATGAGAACCCGTGGCAGGTAATTGCATCGCCATTTCTTGCATTGCATTTCGGTCAGGGACCAAGCTCGGATATTGATTGGTCGCTTACAACATTGCGTCTCGGGGTGGCTGTTAAATTCGGCAACACGAGTGAAATAAAATCAAAAGTTGAGCGTGAAGTGCAATTTTCAGTCCGGGCTCCGAAAATAATTCCGAATGAACGGCGTGTCCAGGAAACTTTTCCATTACGAAATTATATATTTTTCGATGCAGGGTCGGCTGTTATTCCGGAACGATATATCAGGTTGGAACCGGAACAGGCAAATCAATTCAAGGAAGAACAATTGCTTCAACCTGAACCTAAAGATTTAACCGGAAGATCACGCCGGCAATTAACCGTTTACCATAACATCCTCAATATCCTTGGAGATCGGTTGCGAAAATATCCCGACACAAGAATAACTTTAATAGGTTCGTCGGAACAGGGTGTTACAAGTGCTGAAGAACTGGCTTATTCTGTGCGCCGGTATCTGGTTCAAGTTTTTGGAATAAATGAAAATCGAATTACAATTAAAGGTTCAATGAAGCCGAATACACCGTCTGTTCTGCCCGGTGCAACGCGCGAATTAGGATTAGTTGTTCCCGAAGATCGCCGTGTAGAAATATCTTCATCATCATCCGAACTACTTGAGCCGGTGCAAATAATATCTTTACAGGAAGAACCGCTGGACAGCGATGTTTTATTCTCGGTCGCCAATGCTGAGGATTATTTCGCGTCATGGTCAGTGGTTCTCACCGATGAAAACAGCAAAGTCACTAAATTCGGTCCGTTTACCTCTCACCAGGAACGTGTGCCGGGGAATGTGATCATGGGATCTAAAGTAAGAGGACAATATAAAGTTACCCTGGAAGGATTAACAAGCGATGGACAAGTAGTGCGGAAAGAAGAGACCATGAAACTTCTCAGGTCGGATGAACCCGAAGAAGCTCCCGGTTTCCGATTCAGTATTCTGTTCGAATTTGATCAATCAAAAACCGTCGCGACTTATGAAAGATTTCTCACCCAGCAAGTTATCCCTTTAATTCCTGACGGAAGCAGTGTTATTATTCACGGTCATACCGATATTATCGGAGAAGAAAGTCACAACCTTCAATTATCTCAGGGCCGTGCTCAAGAGACGATGAACATTATCGGACAAGGATTGGCGAAGGTAAGGAAGAGTAAAGTTAAATTCGATACATACGGTTTCGGAGAAGATGTTCGCCGGGCACCGTTTAACAACAATCATCCTGAAGAGCGGTTCTACAACAGAACCGTTATAATTGATATCGTTCCGGATTGATTCTTTTGAGTCGAATGATGAGAAAATATTTTGTAATATGCATCGGAGTTGCTTCAACATTCTTTAGCGTGTTCGCGCAGGTTCCGACCGTTGAGCAATCGCTTTTTCCATCGAGTAAGCGGTCTCCAGATCAATGGATGGATATCCATGGTTATCACGCGGCACGTCAACAGGCAGAAGAATTATTGAATTCCGCAACATCATCCGAAGATAAGAAGAATGTACTTTTTATTCTGAGCCAATCGGCTTTCGAGGATCAGGAATATGAGATCGCATATCAATGGTCGAAAAAATTCATGGATGATTATCCGAACGATGTGTACTTCGGCTCTGCCTTATTCGTGAACGGAGTAAGTGCTTTCCAGATTTCTCGGACTGAAGAATCAAATTCCATGCTGACACGATTTCTTGAAAAAGTACCGGATCACCCTAAACGCGGTGCCGCATTTTTCTGGAGAGCGATGTGCAAATTGGAAATTGGAAACGAAGAGGGTGCTCAATCCGATGTTAAGCAATGCTACGCAGATTCTGCCGCTTACTTGTACCACGATCTGGCACTTTACGGCTGGGCTCTGTCCTTGGAGCGTTCCGGTAAGTATACCGAAGCAATTAAATTGCTCGAACAGATACTGCGCGATTATTCATCAAGTCAATATATTAATAATGTTAAGATTCGTCTCGCTTCAATATTTTTGAGAATTGGTGAGCCGGAAAAAGGAGTTGTAGTTCTCGAAAATGTTGAACCATCACCTCCGCAAAGACAAGAATATTCGTTAATCCGCGCCGAATCTAACGTTCAATCCAACAGATACGAAGCTGCACAAATCGATTTCTCACAATTTATTGATCGCTACCCAAAAAGTAAATACACCCGTAACGCGCGATATGGGTTAGCGTGGGCGTATTTAAGACAAGGAAATTATTCTGCAGCCAGAAAAGAACTCGATTCTCTTGGAACCGGAAACGATTCACTCGCATTTATTTCTTTGTATCAAAGCGCGGTTCTCGCTTTACTTCAAGATAAGCAGCCTGATGCTTTAGTCAGATTCGAATCATTGACGGAGAAATCACCGTACGATCGGATATCGGAGAATGCGTATTTTCATATCGGTATGACTCATTATAGATCCAAGCGATATAAGGAAGCCCGCAGGGCATTTCAACTTGCCGCGAGATTATTCCCCGAAAGTATTAACCGTGCACGTTCGTATAGAATGCTTGGTGAAACGAATATGGCGTTAGGAGATTTTTCCAATGCACAATATGCTTTTTCACGCGTCCGCCAATTAAACGGCGAGACGCAGTACCTGCAACCGTCAATGTTTCAAGAGGCGGTTTGCCTTTACCATTTGGGACGTTTCAAAAGCAGTAGTGATCTGCTGGAGGAATTTCTAAAGAGATATCCGGATGAAAAGAAATCTCCACAGGCGTTAGTATGGCGCGGTGAAGCGTTATATCAGGATGGAAAATTTTCCGAGGCAGAGTTGTCGTATTCAAAAGCGCTTCAGAATCATACCGACAATCCGCAGAGAGTTGACGCGTCTTACGGATTAGCATGGTCGCTTTTTGAGCAAAAGAAATTTTCCAGAGCTGCTGCCGCTTTTAGCAGATTCATAGATGAAAATAAAAATGACGATAGAGTTCTTGAAGCTACACTCAGGCAAGCCGATTGTTTTTATTTTTTAGGTGAATATGAAAAATCGAATTCACTTTATGGCTCGGTAGCGGAAGTAAAAAAGAACAGCAGATATGCTGAGTACGCGGAATTTCAAATCGCCATGGCTTACATCCAACGCGGTGAATCGGAACGAGGGATAGAACAACTCCGTCTTTTCATCACCAAATTCCCAGAATCGTTATATAACGAAGTTGTGCAATTCAATATCGGCTGGACTTATTTTTCAAAAAATCAATTTACCGACGCAATCGCTGAGTTCAGAAAGTTATTCCATCTATTTCCGCAAACTCAATTGATGCCGCGGGTCTTGTTCAATATGGGAGATGCCTTTTACAACTTAAAGCAATATGATAGCGCCCGCGTTTATTACGGAAGGGTAACAAAAGAATTCCCATCGAGTCCGCTTATGAGCGATGCACTGCAAGGACTTCAATTCACTTACGAGGCTGAGGGTAGACCAAAAGCTGCATTGGCGGAAATCGATACGTTGATGCTTGCATCCAATGGAGGCATTTCACAGGAGGAACTTGTTCTTAAGAAGGGTGATATATTATTCAGTCAGGGAGATTTTGGCGGCGCTGTTCTTCAATATCAAAAACTTTTTGGAATGAAACCTAATCGAGATATGATGGCAAAAGCATATTATCAAACCGCACGCGCGTACGAGATGGAAAATAACGCACCCGAAGCGGCACGGTATTATCAACGCGTACTTCTCGAATACGGCGATATGGATTTTTCTCCGAATGTTGCTCTGGCTCTCGGTATAAATTTACTTAAATCTAAGGAATATAAAAATGCGGCTGCATCATTAAGCAGATTCGGCGATCAATATCCCCACTCTCCGTTGTTATCCGAAGCCGATTACAATTACGCCCTGGCGCTTTTGCACCAGCAGAAAAAAGAAGAAGTGATCAACGCTTTTCAAAAAGTGATCGATCAACAGCCGGATGATATATTCGCCGATCGAAGCAGATTACAAATAGCCCGTGTGTATTTCAATTCGAAACAACATAGAAAATCGCTCGATACTCTCGAACAAATAATCAAACGCAGAAATGACGATGTTGCCGCAGAAGCGCTGTTGATGGTGGGCGACAATTATCTTTCATTAAGCAAACCTGCCGATGCTCTCCAGGCATTTAAAGATGTTTATGATCAATATTCGGAATATCCGCTTTTAGTTGAACGCGCGCATTTCGGCGCCGGAGCTTGTTACGAGAAATTAAGAAATAAAAAATCCGCTCGTTCAGAATACGAACTGGTTGTCAAATCCGGTTTAGATACTGCAATCAAAAAAGATGCTGAAGGAAGAATCAGGAGGTTGCGAAAATGAAAACAATCCGTTCTTCTAATAATTTAAAATCGTATTTCCGATTTATCGACGCATTACTTATTCTTGTTCTTTTTTGTGGGTCACTAAGCGTGGCGCAAGATCAACCGGTCCGAAAAGACACGGCAATGTTGCCCAGATTGGAAATTCCTGAAATAACGATTGTAGGAAAGAAAGCGATAACATTACCGTTCGCGCGTAAGGGCGAAATATATTCGACAGAAATATTCGAAGCATCACTACCCGATAGTTCGCTGATCGAAGAGCGGACAGGTCCCGCTTTTCCTTTGGGAACGCTTCCACGATATGAAGAATCGTTCGTACCGTTTCATCTTTCTGCACAAGGTTCGTTCGGGAGTTTTGCGACCCTTCATGGCAGCATTTACGCTGATTATAAAAAACATAATTGGGGATTATACGGTAACGGTGAATTGAAAACTTCGAACGGGCATGTAACCAATGCGGATGGAAAATCGATTGATCTGAATTTCAAAGCTTATGCACTCGTTGAAACCGATAACGCATTTCTAGGTTCATTCCGAACGCTTGGTGGCTTAAAATTCTACCACGATTCATACGGTTTGTACGGTATTAAAAATTCATCCGTTGATAGGTCGAGAACCGCCGTTAATTTTTCCGCAGAATTACATTCGGTAGAACGCGAATCCGGATATCT
This sequence comes from Ignavibacteriales bacterium, assembly GCA_016214905.1. Classification (NCBI taxonomy): domain Bacteria; kingdom Pseudomonadati; phylum Ignavibacteriota; class Ignavibacteria; order Ignavibacteriales; species Ignavibacteriales bacterium. The sequence goes on from JACRMQ010000009.1 coordinate 58,054, forward strand.
CGATTTGAACCTGTCAACTGATATTTGGTCGATCAAAGACATATATCCGTTGAACAATTTTTCCAGCTCAACGGTCTCACCTAAATTTGAAGGAACGTATGGGATCAATTTTGGACAAGTGAATCTGAATACAGGATTGCATTACCAGAGTTCATCGCTTAATTTCAATTACCCGGTTCAAACACCATCCCTGCTGAGTGTATTGATCGGCGCTCAATGGAATTTAACTCCAATTTGGAAATTAGAGTTAGGCGGATCGTTTATCGAAGGAAGTAATTCTAACGGCGGCAGTCGGACATTCATTCGTCCTTTCGCATCATTGCAATGGCAAATTGACCGAGATAGACAATTGAGCGTTTGGTTTAAACCGGAAATGAATATTGATTCATATAATGAATTGATGAATTCTAATCCATATCTTATGCGCCAAATTATAGTTAATCCCGAGGAAAGATCGGTAAATTTCGGAAGCCGGTTCTGGTACAACAGTGAATTATTTACGGTAGAAATTAAAGGCAATGCCTTGGTTTCTTCCGGCAAACCGGTTCAGGTGTCGAACCTCGGACTTGTTGATTTGGTATATGTGAATTCTGAACAATTCATTCTCAATCTGGATGGAATTGTTTATCCTACCGAACCAATTCAGATTCATCTCTCCGGTGTGTTACAGCCATCGTACGAAAGGGGAAAAAGTACTCAACTTCCGATGATACCTTTAGCAAAGATGGGTGCAAGGGGAGAGATAAGTTTAAATTACCCTGTTACACTTTGGTCGGGCATTGAATTTTGGAGCAGGCAAAATGCAACACTCAATGGTTCAACCAAATTGAAAGAAAGATTGCTTCTAAATGCGGGCGTATCAACAACGATTATTCCCCGGATTTTAATTTCTTTAGAAATTTCGAATATCTTCAACAGAAAATATGAATGGTGGAGCGGCTACATCGCTCCCGGTATATCTTTCCTTATCGACGCAAAATTTAACATCCGATGAAAATTATTGAAACAATCGGCGCAATGCAATCTGAGGCAGATGAAATCAGATTGAACCACAAGATCATCGGAGTTGTTCCAACTATGGGATATCTTCATGACGGCCATTTAAGTTTGATAAAAGTAGCGAAGCAAAATGCCGACATCATCATCGTTACAGTTTTTGTCAATCCCACTCAATTTGCACCGCACGAAGATTTTCATTCATACCCTCGCGATATTATTCGTGATGCACGATTAGCCGAAAGTGCCGGAGCCGATATTCTTTTTGTTCCATCCACGAGCGAGATCTATCAGTCTGATTTTCTAACGAAAGTAAATGTTGAATACCTTAGTGCGAAGTTAGAAGGTAAATCGAGACCGGGACATTTTCAGGGTGTGACCACGATTGTTGCGAAATTGTTTAATATAACGAAACCGCATATCGCGATATTCGGACAAAAAGATGGGCAGCAAGTTATAATGATCAAGCGAATGGTTCAGGATTTAAACTTTGGTGTTAAAATAATCATTGCTCCCACAATGCGGGAACCCGACGGACTTGCAATGAGTTCACGAAACACTTATTTAAGGCCGAGCGAGCGATCTGAAAGCACGGTTCTTTTTGCCTCTTTGAAAGAAGCTGAAAATCTGATAAATAAAGGTATACGAAATTGCTTGACCATCAAAGAGAATATGAGTAAATTGATATTGTCCAGGAAATCAGCGGATATCGATTATATTTCAATTGCCGATCCTTCAACTTTGGACGAATATGAAATACTTGAAGAAGGTCGGCAGGTGTTGATATCGCTCGCTGTTCGAATTGGAAAGACCAGACTTATTGACAATATTTTAATAAATATTTAAATTTATTGTATGCCCGAAATTCAGAAACAAAGACCATTAGCTGTTGTTATTCTTGCCGCGGGAAAAGGAACAAGAATGAACAATACTGAAAAAGCAAAGGTGATGTACGAGATTGAAGACAAACCGATGGTGGAATATGTCGTTGAACTCGCATCAACTCTCGGCGCGGCTAGAATTCTGATTATTGTCGGCTGGCAAAAACAGATGGTTATCGATCACTTCGCGAAATTAAGTTATAAGGTTGAATTTGTTGAACAGGTAGAACAACTCGGGACCGGACATGCCATTCAGCAAACAATTGACCCTCTCAAAGATTTCGAAGGTGATATTTTAGTCTTATCCGGAGATGCTCCTTTGCTCACGGAAAAAACAACTAAAGCATTGATCGGTTATCACTATTCAAGCGATGCCGTTGCTACAATCCTAACTGCCGATTTGACCGATCCAACCGGTTACGGTAGGATTGTTCACAACACAGATGGCAGTGTGAAGAAGATCGTCGAGCATAAAGACGCCACACCGAAAGAAAGAGCCATTCAGGAAATCAATTCCGGTATTTATATTTTTGATAAGACGAAACTGTTCGAATCTCTTCCGAACCTCAAACCGAATAATGTTCAAAAAGAATATTACCTCACCGATGTGTTCGAGATGTTTTGGAAGAACGAATGGTTGGTGTCTGCCGTGAAAGCGCTTGATCCTGTTGAAGTCGGCGGTATCAACGACGCGAAGCAATTAGAGGAAGCGCGTAAAATTCTTCAATCGCGGATGTCGGCTGAAAAATAATATTATTAAGTATTGGAGACATCTGAAAAAAAGCATAGCAGTCATGGTGAGCCTGTCGAACCATGACGTTTTGATTCAATTTCACGCTTCGACAAGCTCAGCGTTACAAAGTTTCTTTTTGTCAAAGAATTTTTCAGAAGCCTCTATTATTAAATCATTTCAAATTTATCAATACCGTTTTTACAAGCCGGACATTCGGTGATCTCTTCGGTCGTCTGCAAATATCCGCAGCAGGGGCAAACTTTGTATGTCAGCAAAGGCATTTCTTTTCCTTGCGTAAGAGCATAGCGTAATAGCTCTGCATGTTTTCGTTCGGCGTCTTGAACTGCGCGAAATTGTTTAACTGCTTCGACACATTTTTCGCAATCTGCCATTTTTATAAGCGTTGGATAAAGAGAATTCACGGCGAATTCTTCCATGCTTAACGCCATCTTAAGTGTTTGCCTCCAAGTTCCCACAATAATATTTTCAGCTTTAGTGGCAGCCGGTTTAATATCATGCTTTTGCATGAGGATTAAATTATTCTGTGAGTGAATTTCTTCCGAACGGAGGAGAGCACGGAACAACTTCGCAATCGAAGATAATTTATTCTTTTCTGCTTCCTGCAAAAAAGCTTTGTAAATTATAGTTCGTTGGATTGTTTTTCCGTAAACCGTTTGAAGCTGTTGAAGAGTTGCTTCTGGTTTGGATTCTTTTTTCAAAACCGCTTCTTCATTGCAGGAACAGTAAAGCACAATTATCAACGGAATAAAAAATAGTGTGGTAGTGACGAGATTGGATTGATTGGCGGATAAGATTCGAATGTGTTTCATACGATACCTCTTTCTAAGAGAAGACGATGAATTAACCCGAATTTCGTTTATTTGTAAGGCAGAGCGATCGATTCAGTAACCATTAGTAACTTAACAACCATTTTTACAAATGTCAACTCTAATTTCCATTATCTCTCAACTCCAAGTAATTTAAATAGTTATAGCCGTGATCAATAATAGAATCACGGCTATTCTGAATATTTTGTAAAATTATACCATTTAGAAATTCCAGCGTAAATCGAACGAACCTATGAAATTTCTGGGAAGTCCCGGTTCGAGGAATATCGGATTCAGTTTCGCCTGATCATAGTCGGGATTTATGAATGCTGAGGCAGCATAAGATTTGTCGAGGATATTATTCACACCGAAGAATCCGTTTACAGATAACTTTTCCGCAATAATCTCGATTGAGTTTATTCCAATAACGGCATTCAAATTATTGTAAGCGGGAACCGAAAGAATGTTGCCGTCATCGGCATAATATTTCGATAATCCCTGTATACTTATTTCAGTGAAGAGATTCGCAAAGAAAGTGGGAGAATACCGCAGGGTGCTCTTGTACATCATTCCGGGAATGCCCGCTATCTTATTATCTTTTAGATTTCTATACTTGCCCGGTTTATTATAATAGGTTGAATCGATAATGTACTCACTGTAAATGTTGTCCGTTACTGTGAACGCACATTGGAGTGATATACCATGTGTCGATTGAACTGTCAGTCCTATCTCCGTTCCCATGCGCCTGCTTTTACCGGCAGTAAAATAAAACCTGCCACCGCTGTACGGGATAATATCATTTTTAACATCTATGTAATAAAATGCTGCGTCGTAAGTGATCGTGCTGAGAAAATTATTTTCAAATGCGATGATATGTTTTGTTCCAACTTCAATCGTGGTTGAACGTGACGGTTCGAGAAGCGGATTGAGCGAGGTGATAGTGTCCTGACCGAACGTGCTTGGCGGATCGGTTTCATTGCCGGCAGGGATTTCAATTCCACCGCCAAGATTGGCGTAGATGCTGTGCATCTGTGAAAACCTGTAGGTGATACCTGCCTTCGGTGTTATGCGTGAGAACGATTTTGTTGCGCTGAGTTTCGGATTCAGATAATCTTCGTTGTAGTATGTAACATCATCGAATCGAGCACCGAGGACAAGACTAAAATTATTTAACATCAACTCATCCTGTCCAAAAATACCAAAACTGTTTGCACCTTCGCGCTTGTTGGTTTTTAAACTACTCCCGCGAGTTCCATCCACCAAGCTGTAAAATAGTATTGAGCCATCCTGATAAGCTTCGTCGGTGCCGAGAAGAAATATATTTTTCATCTTATCATCCATGACCCACCGATTCTGATAAGTGATGTTGCCGCCAACATGATACCTGTTGAAATCGCGGAACGTGTTTCGTTCAGACCGTTGAAGATATTTTGGGCTGACATGAATCGAAAAGGTAATTCCGTTATTATCATCGAGATCGTGAGATAATCGTGCACCTAAGCGCCCAAGCCGGTTGAAGCGCCGTTCATCTCGCTGAAGGTATGTAGGTTTGTAGTTAAGTGTATCGCCTTGAGCTTGTTTCGGATTATTATCGAACTGCTGCTGAGTGAGCGGTCCAGGAATTCTGAATAAATTGCTCGATCCGGTTAGAAAGATACCGAGAGTAGTTCGCTCTCCCAGTAATGAAACTATTCCCGTATTAACGAACGACCGGGTACTGCCGGAGTGCTCACGCCACCCATCGGAATTAATATTCGAGATCGATAAGAAAAACCGTCCGTTCCCTATGAACGTGCCAAGATTCATCGACTCTTTGCGGTAGCCGAAACTTCCGAATGATGATTGCACGTGTGCAAATGGATTTTCAAAAGAGGTGTTCGATGTAAGATTGAGTATGCCGCCAGCCGCGTTCCCCCAGAGGGTGGATGCATTCGAACGAATAACTTCGATACGTTCAATACTTGAGAGATCAATCAGATCGAAAGAGGTTCTTCCGTCGGGTTCGGTTTCGGGAAAACCATCGAGTATGACGCGTATACCGCGCGAAGTTCCGGCGTTCGAACGTTCACCGGCGCCGCGCGCCCCAAAACCGCGAATCGCAATACGCACATCCTGATTTCCGTAGCGTGATTGAGTAAGGACACCGGGAACAATACTCAACACTTCATCTAATCCGTACCCTTTTTTCTTGTTAAGTTCCAATCCGGCAACAGGTGTAACAGCGAGCGGAATTTCAATCCATGGCTCGGTGAGGCGGGTTGCAGTAATGGTTATCGGTTCAAGCGTATATTTAACACTGTCTTTTAATGTCTGTGCGAAGGAATTTTGTAGAAATAAAATGAACAATAATCCTATTAAATATTTTTTTATCATGAAAGCCAATCCTTATTAATAAAAATAATATTCAGTTCTAAATAATCGAATATGATTATTCAATCATTTATCTGATGATGATTTTAATTTAATTCCCGCGTTGGTTAAGGAGGCGGGATTGGAGGGGATTTTATGTAAGATAAATAATGTGAAGAATTATTGAGGGTGAATAATTCGATTGATGGTGAACGACCATGCCATAATGCTCTATCGACAAAAAACAAGGTTGATAAGAAAGAGGTGATTTGTTTGATCTGAGTTTGGTACAAAGGAGAATTTTCGCTCCTCTGATCAGTAAGAGTTTTTAATCTCTTGTTGAGCTTGGTTTCATCGCGATCTTGCCAGCACCAGAACAAGATAGAATCGCTCGATTCTTGGGAAGAAACTACGTCATACATTTCACCATTAATTTCAAATTCATTCTGTTCTTTCCATACCGGAATTATATTTGCTTCAACCTTCGAAAATTGAAAATGTTTCAATTCGGATTTGGGCATTCCATTTATTATTTGCCGCCGTACATCATATTTTATTAAATATTTTTGGAATTGAAGGAATGAAAACGGTCCGCTCAATGGCATAGTGAGCGCAATTAATAGTATTATGGATATTGATCTGTTCACGTTACTAAATTAATCTTTTTTTGATTAACTACCAAAATAATGGAATTTGGTTTGAAATGAACATCATTATAAATCGTAACAGGAATTAATATCCGCTTTGATTCGATGAAATTTTGCCACGAAACGATCTATATAAATAAATAAAATATCCTGATGTCAGAATAATTCCTATAATCCACCAAATTATTCCTACACTCAATCCGTATTCATGCGAAATTGCATTATATGCTGTGATCGAATAGCTTCGATTTGTAGATGCGATGAGAAGATTTGGGAAGTGCCCGAATGCTGTTGCGCATAACATCATCAAAATAAATATCGAGGAAGAAATAAATGCTTTCGTGTCTTTTCCTTTAATAATATACATAAACATTCCAACCAAACCTATGAATCCTCCCAGAGGGAAGATGTACCCTATTGGGTAGGCGGAATAATTATTCCAAACATCGGGGCGGATAGCGGTTGTAGCAACAACGGCGACTATCGATAATAACAAAACACCCCACCAAGATAATTTCGCAGCGGTTCTTGCCCGTGTTTGAAGAACTCCGTCTGTTTTCATCGCGATATAATTTGCCCCATGTGATAATAATGTGAAAAATGCAACAAGTCCCATTATTACCGTGAACCAATCAAGAATGCCGGATTCGGGGATGACAGTGAAAGTTGTCCAGAGCGGTTCAAAAAAATATCCATCCTGATTCAGAGGTACACCGCGAACAACATTCCCAAGCGCGGCACCAAAGAAAATTGCAAGCAAAATGCTTGCGATCGAAAACACACTATCCCAAAAAGATTTCCACATCGGATTTTGGATGAGATGACGAAATTCAATCCCGATGCCTCTCAATATCAATAACCATAGAACAATAATAAGCGGGAGGTAAAATCCGCTGAAGCTCGAGGCATACAATTTCGGGAATGCAAGGTAAAGCGCTCCACCTGCGGCAAGAAGCCACACCTCGTTCCCGTCCCATACAGGTCCGATTGTTTTGATGAGGGCTGTTCTTTCTTCCTCGGTTCTTCCGATAATTCTATGCAGAATACCCACCCCTAAATCGAAACCGTCGAGTACAACATACATTCCCAGCATAAAAGTGATGATGCAAAACCATAATATTTCCATAATCATATTCCTTTTTAATGAGTCTCAGTCGTTGATGATGGACCATTATTAATTGTTCTGATGACTAAGAGTATAAACAGTACGCCCAGTAAAAAATAAATTCCTAAAAATCCGAGTAATGTAAATAATCCGTTTCCGGCAGAAACGGTTGCTGAAGTTCCGACGTCTGTGCGCATTAATCCGTAAACAAGCCACGGTTGTCTTCCGATTTCAGATGTCATCCAGCCGGCAGTGTTAGCGATGTACGGGAATGGAAAGCTTAGCAGGAGAATCCATAACACCCAGCGTGATTCGAAAAGCTTTTTCTTCCAATAAAGAAAAATTGAAAGAATCATGATCGAAATAAAAATTGTTCCCAGACCAACCATTATATGATAACTGTAATAAAGGAGCGGAATGTTGTCGGGCCAATCAGATCGCGGAAACGCATCTAATCCTTTTACTTCCGCGTTCCATCTGTTATAAGTCAGAAAGCTGAGAAGATTTGGGACATGGAGAGGATTATCGAGGCGAAGTTTTTCCATGTCCGGTTGACCGATTATTACAAGTTCCGCGCCCTGCTTGGTTTCAAATAAACCTTCCATAGCGGCAAATTTGGGTCCTTGATGAGTTGCCACATTTTTTGCTTCAAAATCACCCGTTGGAAAAGCAAGAAAAATTGTCGAAATTAATCCGGCTATCATACCGGTTCTGATGAATGTTTTCCCATATTCAAGATCTCTTTTGGAGAGAAGATAATATGCGCCAACAGACATCATCACGAAGGTGGCAGTAACAACTGCGCCGATCATATTGTGTGCGTATTGTGATACTGCCCAAGGATTCAAGATTAATTCCCAAAAACTTGTAAGATGAACTGAACCGTCCGGTGAAAAAGCGTAACCAACAGGGTGTTGCATCCAAGCATTGGTAGCGATTATGAAGTAACCGGAAAGCCATGAGCCGACAAAGATGAGAATTGCAGATATGAGGTGACCGACCTGACCCAATTTCTTTTCCCCATAAAGAAATAGTCCGAGGAAACTTGATTCCAGGAAGAAAGCGAACATTCCTTCCATAGCTAGTGTTTGCCCTATTACACCACCTGCAAATGTTGAGAAGCGCGCCCAGTTGGTTCCAAATTGAAATTCCATCGGAATACCTGTAACAACTCCCATTGCGAAATTGATGCCGAATATTTTAGCCCAAAACCTCGCGGCTTTATTATAATGCTCGTTTTTCTTTTTGACGGCGAGATATTTCAGAATGACAATTAAAAGTGCCAATCCCATTGTGAGTTGAGGGAAGAGATAGTGGAACGAAATAGTGAAAACGAATTGGAGTCGGTCAATCAGCAGTGCATCCATAAATTAAAACCTTCGATGGTGTAACAATGAAAATTTTAATATAATAAGTATAAACCTTTAGTAATACAAAAGTATCACTTTTCGGAAAACGATGTTCGATGCTCGAGAATTGGTCACCGAATAATAGGCAGGATGTGGTTATCGAAAATATATCATTATATCATACAACATTTTTAAACTTCTTAGTATTAAGATACTCAATCGCACCTAACGCGGCTATTGTTCCATCCGCAACTGCCGTGGTTATCTGTCGGTATCTTTTTGCTGTAGAATCTCCCGCAGCATAAACACCTCTTATTTTCGTTTCCATCTTATCGTTTGTGACGATTTCATTTCGTTCATTCAATTCGATTATCCCTTTTAATTTTTCTGTGTTAGGTTCATAACCTATCAGAATAAAAACTCCATCAATCGGTTTTTCAATAATTTCGTTTGATGATTGATTATGAATCTTTACTTTCTCGAGTCTTTCATTCCCGTTAAACTCAATGATTTTCGATTCCATCAGAAACCTGATCTTAGGGTTGTTCTTGGCTTCTTCGACCGCTTGCGGGAATGCCTGGAAGTGATCAAACTGATGCACTACGGTAACCGAATTTGCGTATTTCGTCAACGACACCGCCTCTTCAAGCGCAGAGTTGCCCCCGCCAACAACAATGATATTCTTATCCTGAAAAAAATCACCATCGCATGTTGCACAATACGAAATTCCTTTACCTTTAAATTCTTCTTCACCCGGCACATTCAATGACCTGGATTTTCCTCCTGTCGCCAATATAACCGAATCTGAAGTGAATAAATCTTTCCCATTTATTTCAACGGTTTTGATATTGTTTCCGATTTCAAGTTTTGTGATGCGAACGTTCGATTTTATTGTGCATCCGAAGTTGAGAGCCTGCGCTTTCATTGTTCTCGCAAGTTGAAATCCGCTGATCTTCTCGATGCCGGGATAATTCGCAATCTCGTGCGTAAGAACAGTTTGTCCGCCTACAGCGCCTTCATTCAGTATCAGCGTTTTCATTTTACCGCGCGAAAGGTAAATGCCGACTGTTAAACCGGCAGGACCTGCACCTATTACGATTACATCAAAGTGATTATGATTCATAAATAATCAGCGTTTACTTTCCAAAGTTCGCGTCTAATATTTCGGTTATCTGATCGATCGATTGGATACTGCTTGTTGCTTTAACCACTTTTCCGTTCTTAAAATAGACGGTGAAGGGGAGTCCGTTAAAGTTTTTAGTCTCCGGCAAACTGCGAATTACGTTTCCAGTGACAGAATCAAATTCCATATCTGCGAACTTGACATTCTTATATGTGGGTTGAAGTTCCTCCATAGCTTCGTATACCGGAATACACATCGGTCCCATTCTGCCGCAGCAGACCATTACGTTTTCATTCTCTTTTAATGTTTGGTTGAATTTTTCTTCGGATGTAAGATGAGTGAGATTTGTTTGAAGCATATTATTTCTTTCCTTCTGCAAAAATTTGAATCTAAGAATATTTCAGTAATCTGTGGATTGGATGCGGTAATTTGGATGAAGGATTCAAGTGAAAATATGGGTGGGTGATAGTATTATAACGAGCAAATACCTCCATGGAGCGTTTTCAATTTTAGGTGTGTTGGGAAATATACATTTCCGGGGAATTTCCTTGAGTATTCGGTTATATTCAACATTTGCTGATGGCACAATTGTTGCCTTTTTATTTGATGATAATTTTATTTAATTCTAATAAGTTATTCGAATGAAACCTTCGTATAGAAAAACGATTGCATTTCTTTTGGCAACGATTATATTTCTGCACTCAATGCAGGGTTGCCGAACCAGCAAACCGGTGCAAGACTGTCGAGTTGCCGATACTATCACTTATGTTGATGTGGCAACTTATCCTTTCCCTAAACAAAAAATTATCGGAGCCGTTAATCAATTGCTACTCAAACGAGGTTATGTCGTTTTACCGAACGAATCAAACGATACAACTTTAATTGCAGATTATTGGAGCGATGAGATAATGATAGAAGAATATCGGGATCTAACTGACAAGCAGAATCATCCCACTTTCTTATCTTCGTTGATTACTTTTTTAGGGATAATATTTTTAATAGGACTTGTAGCGGCGAGTTTAAACTCCTCACCGGATGAGGAAGAAGAAATATCTTCGATTATCCCTGCAGATGAAAACGATAAAACCGTTTACAATTATCGTTTGTTTGTGGATGTTAAGGAGCTCAGTGATTCGACTACCGAAGTTGCGATCGATATCCTTAAAACAACATATAAAAATGATATTGAGACAGAATCGGTTTATTTAGAAAATAAATATATAAATCACTCGCTGATTTACGGCATCGATTCATGCCTCAGAAAATAATATTCGAATAATTAAAATTCCGCCTCTAAACCGAACACCGGGAAGAAAGCAAACTGATAAATTGTTTCTACCGTTCCGTCGCTTCTGTAATTTTTGAAGAAAATATTTTTTGTATTCATAACATTCATCACTGCAACGAAAGCATTGATGTTCCATCCATCCATGTAAAACCGGCTTATCCATTGCAAATCAAGACGACTGTAATCGGGATAGCGGTTTGCATTCTCCTGGGTCGAGGGGATCCACGATCCTGCCGACCAATTTACACCCCCCTCACGGTTCTGCTTCCACGTAACAAATTCTTGCGGCGTAAAAGTCCGACCTGTTTGAAAACGGTATTTGAAACTAATTTCCATTTCATTTGATAATGGAAGTATATAAGACGGATATTTTAAAAACGGAGTCGAGTTATCAAGCCAATCTCTGACACCTTTTACAACTTTGCCGGCTAAAGCTGTTATAATAACTGGATAATCATATTCGGAATTATACCAATTTGTATTGGGTGGAATCCGGGGATCTTTCATTTTAGTTTTTGAAAGAGAGAGACTTAATAATCCGTAATAATCCGAGACCTGTTTCTGCTCTAGTAGAAATTCCAAACCGTAAGCATACCGATCGCCTATGGTGAGCATCCGATCCGACCAAAAAGTATCGATGGCTGAATAAATGAAATCTTCTGAAACAGCAATCTGTTTATATTTTTTATAATAAGATTCAACGTTTAATTTTAAACCGTTTCCTAAAATGTGTTCTAATCCCAAAACATAATGTACCGACTTCATATTATCAATATAACGATTCACGCCGGTTTGCCGGTAATCGCCATAAAAGGGAAATGGCTGAGTCTGGAAATATTGTCCGGTGGCGAAAGTCAGAGTTGTCGTTGGTTGTATTATTTGATACGAAATTGAAGCTCTTGGAGAGAGTGATCCTTTCCCGGAGTATGAGAAATAATCGTACCTCAAGCCGTAAGAAAAAGCCAGGTCAGGAAATATTTTAAATTTATCATTCGCGTAAATAAAATATTTATTTTCTTTTCCGAAACCGATTGAATTGATATATCTGTATTGAGGTGTTGAAATAGGACCTGTTTCAAAAATGCCGTCCCGATTCAGATCATATCTCGATGTATCGGCTTCAAGAAAAACATCATTCGTCCATTTATGCGACGTTAAAATTTCCGCGCCTACAGATAAATCGTGTTGAGGATGGATTTGATAAAAAAGTTCATACTTTCCTCCGATGAACGACTCGCTCGAATAATTCTTAAAAAATATTCTACTGTTAAGTAGTTGATAAGAAAGCACTTCGCCATTTGGTCCACGGATATGTGAAGCATAATCTTCCCTAATATCCAAATTGGTGTTAGTGCCGGAGCCGTAGAATGTAAAAACCGAGTATCCTTTTTTGCCATATAAGGTTCTTAGATTCAGTCCGACTGCATATTGTTTTGTGACCGGATATAAATTATGCACGCTCGATGTGTCGTGCATGTTTTTCCTCAATTCATCCTTATCGTTCGGTTTGCCGTTGATATGTATGCGGCTGTCACCATAAAGAAGATTGAAACTCAGTTTTTGGGACGAAGAAAAATCATATGTGATTTTAGATTGAGTATCCCAATATTTGGGAATCGCGGTAAGTGATAATTTTGATAAACCGAAAGTTTTATCGATCAGTTCGAGAAGACTATTCCGGGCTGAGATGATATATGATCCATGTTCGCCCGCGAAACCTCCTTCAATCAATGTCCCGATTCCGGCCATGTTCATCGCAGTTTTAGATGCGAATACTTTACTTCGGTTTCCTTCACGTACTGTTAGATTCATAACCGACGAAATTCTATCGCCGAATTGCGCGGGGAATCCTCCTGTTGAAAATTGTACATCCTCGATCATATCGGCATTTACCATATTGATCGGTCCGGCAGAATTAAATTGGTTGGAGTAATGATTGATCGAGGGAATTTCCATGTGATCCATTATAGTCAGATTTTCGTACGGTGCACCGCCCCGCACAATAAGTTCGTTGATGTTATCGGTTGAGCTTGCCACGCCGGGTAGATTCTGAGCAACCCGCTGAACGTCCTGTATGCCACCAGGTAATCGAAGAACTTCAGATCGCTCTATCACGTTGGCGCTTACAGGACTCATCTCCTGTGCTTTTGAAAAATAACTCACTGAAGTAGTAACTCCTTCAACTTCAACCGCAGATTCATCGAGCGATATGGTTGCCGGTGTGGTTCGGCCGGTTGTAACAACAATATTCGTGATGATTTTTTGCGTGTAACCGACTGCCGATATTTTTAAGCTATAAGTTCCTACATCAACATTTTTAATATTAAAATCACCCTGAACATTAGAAGATGTACCGATGTTTGGTTTCTCGATTATCACAATGTTAACCGACGGAATAGGTTCCATATTCCGCGAATCGATTATTTTTCCCGTAATTTCACCTTTATGAGTTTGGGATGATGATATTTGTAAGAATAAACAGAAAATAATAAAGATTTTCTTGATCATAGATTAATCTCCTGATGAAGAATCATACGTGGAGTTTTTGGGCTGGTTGCACGTTTCCCTTCCAGAGTCCTCAAAATATAACAAATGAGATTCTGAAATTTATTTCATTATTTTTGTTATCTCAGTTATTTCTTTCGGCACACGATCTGTTAACACTTCACAACCAGATTCAGTTACAAGCACATCATCTTCGATCCGTATCCCGAAGCCGCGATAATTTTCCCCAATACTATCAGCATCAACGGGAATATAAATCCCCGGCTCAACAGTTATTACCATTCCGGCACGAAGTGTATCACTTGCCCAAATATCATGGACATCAATTCCTACAGGATGAGTAACACCATGACGGATAAATTTTCCGAATCCTGCATGCACGATTACTTCTTTTGCCTTTTCATCCATATCCTTCATCGTGATTCCGGGTTTGATGATTTTAATAACTTCTTCCTGAGCTTTCAAAACTATATTATAAACTTCTGCCTGTGCTTTTGTAAATTTTCCCGAAACAGGAATTGTTCTGGTGATATCACAAGCATATCCGTCGTATTCCGCACCGACATCCATAACAACGAGATCTCCATTTTTCATCTGCCGGCGGTTATCATCGTAATGTAATATGAGCGAGTTTTCTCCCGATCCAATAATGGATGTCCAACTTGGGAAATCAGCGCATCCGCGCATCATCTCATATTCGATATCTGCTTGTAACTCGTATTCCCACTTATCCGGCTGGCAATCCATCATCGCGCGTTTTAAACCATTCCAGGTTAGCTCGATAGACTTTTGCATAAGCCGCAACTCGGCTTCGGATTTTATTTCTCTGAATTTACCAAACAGCGGCAGTGCATTTTTCACTTTGAGATCAGGGTATCGCTGCTCAAGTTCTTTCTTCGCGTTCTTGTCGAAGAAGATTTTCTTATCGTTGAGCCAGTCGTTCACAAATTGTAAATCCGGGGCAGAGATATAAAGAGTTCTGGCATTTGCCAAAACCGACTTGAATATCTCCTGAAATCTTGAGATGTTGCAAATGATTTCATTTGCTCCTGTTTTTGTTCGTGTGCTTTCTTCCTGACTTGTTGTGAACAAGAAAACATTATTACGCTTACCGTCAATTTCAAATCCTACGGGAGTGAAAATAATATACCGGTTGGTAGATCTCCAACCGGTAAGATAAAGAAAATTACTTTCCTGCCTGTATCTGTATTCGACGTCGTTCGATCGCATTTTATAATCACCTGATCTCATTACCACAATTGCGCCGGAATCTAACGATAAAAGTAATTGCTGCCGCCGATTTGCGAACTCATCTTGTGAAATGCCCGAAGAGTTGTTCCGACAATACACAATCTCGCAAAATATCAAGAGGAGACCGAATATATAAATCAACCGATACCGCATCTTACTTCTCTAAAAGTGTTTTAACTGATTTGCTTGTTACCGACATAGGGATCGTCATATTTTGCTGACCAGTGATTGCCATTGTTTGTTCGTTATCTGTTGTCGATTCTTCGACTACTGTCATGCCGGCTTTCGGATCGAAATACAAGATACCTTTTACTTTGCCGCCACCTTCAACAAACAACTCCATACCGTTCATCATCATTTTTCCGGTGTCCGAAGTAGTGCCGGTATAATCGATTTTAAGACAATCTCGATTTTGTTTTTTCTCTTTTCCGCTGAGAGTATATTCAAAATTCGACGTATGATAAATCTTTCCGCCCATCGATTCAATCGTATCGATAGTTGTTGAATTCCATTTTTCTCCGATTTTCACTTCCTTCTCGGGTAGGCGGGTTATCTGAGCCATACCGCGCTGTGAACCTCCGCCCATAATCCCTTCGTTTTTAATCGTGTCGATAATCTCTCGTGATAAAACGGCTCCGATTTTCGAGACCGTAATTTTCGTGCGCTTGCCGATGAGATTACTGAGAATCATTGTTGTATCCTTCATCGGGCTCTTTGTTGTATTCTTCGCAGAATCGACACTAACAACGAGCCCAAAATTTCCCTCCTTTGTAATATCATCTACTGCAACGCGGATCGTCATATCGCTTGCGTTTGTAATCTTCATTTCTTTGCCCATCATTTCTTGTGTAATGTTGCTGTTTGATATGTGATTGAATCGATATGTTTTCCCTTTTTGAAATTTGTACTCAATCTTGTAGCTATCTTGCGCAATGAGTGAATATCCCATGAACGATATTGCTATCGCTATGAGTGACAGATGTAAATAGAATTTGTTCATACTAACTCCTTGATTATTGGATTTTAAAAAATATTTTTAATCTTACTCTAGTGCTGACATATTTTTTATGTCTCTTTCTGAGAGTGGAAAACTCAAAAGGTGTAACTGAAATTAAAACAATGTCTTTGAATCTATTAATTTATATCTTCTTCCCTCGTTCGCTATCCGCCACGCGGTGCGGAAGACAAGCTGAGCAGCTCGCGCGGCTTTATTTGTATTGATAAATTCGGGATTATCTGAGACTTTGTGGAGATCGGAATGTAATCCGGAATGATAAAACAGAAACGGAATATTTTTCTTCTGAAAATACATGTGGTCGCTTCCGCCTTGTAGCGATTCCTCGTCCAGTAGTGTAAACCCGATTTCTTTATTTTCTTCTTCATTGATTTTAGCAAGTTCAGGACATAATGCTTCACCCACCATCCACAGAGTATCATCTCCGTTCCGTCCCACCATATCAATATTTAACATTGCAACGGTTTCATCAAGAGGGAAGATCGGTTTGTTCACATAAGAGCGCGATCCCATCAAACCTTTTTCTTCACCTGTAAATGCAATGAAAATGACGCTTCTTTTTGGTTTTTGACCGATTGTGCTGAATGCCTGGGCAACTGCCATAACGGTACTTGTGCCGGAAGCGTTATCATCCGCACCATTGAAAATATAATCGACAGTGTCGGTGTGCTGTTTCATATACCCAACGTGATCGTAATGACCACCGATAATGACTACTTCATTCTTAAGTTTCGGATCAGAACCTTCTATGTACCCAATTACGTTCTGGCTTGATTTATCTTCAATAGTTGTTGTTGTCTTTAATGATATCAATGCATCTTTGATTTCGAACGAGTGCTGCTGAAGTGTGTTGTCGATTTTTGATTGAATATTTTTTAATTCGTCCACACTTCCAAAAAGTTTTGATATAACCTCTTCACCGATTTGTACAACAGGGACTCTCTTTTCTGTTTCATCAATCAAAACCATTGGCAGTGCATCTTTGGGTAAAGTTTTGGATAGTGAGGGCCATGGAAAGCCGCGCGGTGTAAGCGAAGTGTGATTAAGCGGCTCTGTTACAACAAGTACCCCAAGTGCGCCATGCTCGATCGCGTTTTTTACTTTTTCACTAATATTTGAATATTGGGTTTCATCGATTCCTTTGAAAACCGAATTCGAATCGTTCTCCTGCGGTTCATGTTTTAGAACGAGAACGATCTTCCCTTTGGCATCGATATCTTTGTAGTCGTCATATTTATAATCGGGGGCGGTGATGCCGTAACCTGCAAATAGTATGGAACCGTTTGCTTCTTTATTTCCTGTCAGATCGAAAGGAGTGAATTCCGATTTTATTTTATACGATTGTTCTGAATTATCTTTTGTAATTTTCAAATAATTATCTTCCCCCAAACTCACGATCCCAAGTCCTACTTTCTGATAATAACTTCCGTTTACTGGTTGAAGCCCGCTCGACTTAAAAATTTCCGCAATGTAAGAAGCGGCTGAATCAAGCTGGCGGCTTGGTGTATCTCTTCCCATCATAGAATCGGATGCTAATGTGAAAATGTGTTTCTTCATCAGATCAGGAGTGATTATATTTTCTCCGGCCAAGCGGTTATCCTGAAGAGAAGTTGAGGCACAGCCAAATAGTGAGATGAATATTAAGAGCGAAAATGATAGCAGAACAGCGGGCTTCATAATTGGATAATTCTCTTGATATTGAAGAAATAAAGGAATTTATATGTGGAAAATATATGATTAATCGGAGGGAATGTCAAATGTGAACTCCGATCTCTATCATAGTTTAATCTTTGACGGAAGTCGGAGTTCTGCGATATGAATCTAGCTTACTTCGCCACAAACTCTTCGGCAAAGTATTTTGCTGTCAATCCTTCGCCGGTGGCTTGTTTCAGGAAATCATTCCACTGATACTTAGAGCCGGGCATGAAAATTTTTTGCTTCAGGTAATCTCCGATCTCCGGCTTACCTGCAAAAGATATTCCGGCAAACGCGTTTTGTTTCTCGACAGTCCGTACGATACTGTTCGTAATCTGAGATGCGGCAAGTTCGCCGAGCGTGTAGTTATGATAGTAGCAAGGATATTGCGCGAGATGAATCTTCGCAGCCCAATCAGGTTCATTACGATTATCCGGACGTTTAACGAATTGATATTGTTCTACCAAATCCCACCACAGTTTGTTCAAATCCTGATCCGGGTTCTGATACATTGCCCGTTCGAATCGCACCATCACCTGTGACCAGCGCGTGAATGCTAATTGCGTCATTCTTAAATTCTCAAAAACTTCTTTGCGGAGAGATTCTTTTTCTTTCTCATCCAAGCCAACCAAAGTTTGCAACCAATCTACATTGTATGCCTGCCTGCCCATCAGATTTGCAATTGCTTCTGTTGTAAATGTATGTGCTTCAGTTCGCAGCAAGAAAGGAAGATTACGGTCAACATTCAATGAATATACACCGTGACCTAACTCGTGTAAAAGTGTTCCCATCCATTCATGATTGTCGGTAATGTTGCACATTGTTCTCACATCGCCAAGCCGGTCTATGTCGTTGCAGAAAGCGTGCTGGTACTTACCTTCGCGCGGGTAAAGATCGCTGTTCTTGAGGATTTCTTCGACGGGCAGATTGATACCTTTGAAAAATTCGGTTCCGAGTTTAACAACATCTTTTCCTGTGAAAAATTTATCAAGATCGACTGTGCCCGCTTCAGATATTTCCTGGAAGAACGGATTCACATAATGCCATGGCATAAGTTTTTCCGGTTTTGTGCCGAGCTTCTTTGCTATCGACGCATCAAGCTCCGATTTTAATTGTTTGAATGGTTCATCTGTTAATTGTTTTAATTCATCGAATACTTTGATGACATCATCTGCATTCTGCTCATCGGTTGCAAGTGCCATAACATAATAGTTATCGAAACCAAGCTGCTTTGCCCCCTGATTGCGAAGCTTAACTAACTCGATGATCAGCGGTGCAACTTCACGCCCGACTTGTTTGGTCGCTTCCCAAGCTTGTTTTCGTTTATCAGAGTTAAGTTCATCTTTCAGCATGCCGCGTAAATCGTTATCAGCGTATTCTTTTCCGTCAATCTTGCCACGGAAGTTGTTGAACTTTTCAGAAATTGCTGCCTGCTTCTCAACCATCTGCCGCATCAGCGTAGTGTCGATCTGATTTTTCAGAAAATTATTGTACAGAACTATTAGCTGTCGCTGGAGAAGAGTATCTTTAATTGTTCCTCTCTCCTTCAACTCCTTGAGGAAAGCATAGTCGGTTTTATTGGAGCGGATTTTTTTAATTTCAATTTCAGCCGCCGCGGATTCGTCGTAAAATTTCTTTTCACCAGTTGCGTTTGCCTGCCAGTCGGCAAGATTCTGCTTTTTCATCAACGGCTCGACTGTTTTGAGATGATTAGTGATGAAGTCACTCAGCTTCTCCTCGTCTGTTGGGGCGGGAGAGCAGGATATCATGAAGATGAACATAGAAAATAATGACATATTTAAAATCAGTTTCATAAAATTCCTTTTGATGTGTAAAATCTTATTTAGCATACGAATTGGGGTGAATTATGTTGTGAAAAATATAAGCTTTCTCGCGTGAAATGTCAAACAATCGTAGAGTTCGACTCATAGTCGATTTTTTCGCTAAGTCCATTTGAGAGATGGACTCTACCCCAGCAACTCGGCAACTTTTTTAATATCATTCGTCGGCAGTTGACAGCGATAATTCTGACAAATATAAGCTGTTGCTTTACCGTCAATCATCGTCATATTTTCGATGAACGGCAGATAGGCGACTAACTTCGATTTCGAATCGTCATCTACAAGCAGGATGATATTATTCGGGAGGAAATGTTTACGGATTTCTCGTAACATTATTTTAGTATCCTCCGCATTTCGATTACCGACTATAATTATTTCCTTCGGAGTTGTGATATCCCAATTCAGAGCAACTAACACTTGCGGCAATCCATCTGGCATTTGGATCAAGCGAGCGCCGAACGATTGAATCGTTTTTTCTGCCATTCCGCGCCAATCACTCTTTATATTTTGCGTAGAGTCCGACTCATAGTCGGACATTGTAGGAAGTCCATCTGCGAGATGGACTCTACCATTCGTTATTTGAGAAAGTTTCAGGAGATTCAGCGCGGCTATGGAGTTGCCTGTTGGCTCGGCGCCATCATAATCTTCTTTTGCTCTTAAAAGAATTGATGGATCGTTTCCGGTTGTGTCAAAAAATCCGCCCGACTCTTTATCCCAAAATAATTCAATCTGTTTTGCCGTTAAAGAAATTGCGTATTCAAGCCATTGGAAATTGAAAGTTGTTTCGTAAAGATCAATTAACCCCTGAGCCATAAAAGCATAATCCTGCAAGCCGCCATCGAATCGGGCATCACCGTCGCGGTAACGGCGATAGAGCGTTTGAGTCGTTGGGTCGTATAGATTATTCATTATGAAGCGTGCAGCAGTTTCTGCGGTTTCAAGGTAAAGATCGTACTCTAGTATTTGGTATGCTTTAGCGAAAGCCGATATCATCAATCCGTTCCAAGCAGTTATTATTTTATCGTCAAGATGCGGGTGCGGACGTTTCTCGCGTTCAAGATATAATTTATGTTTCGCGGCAAGAAGAAGTCGGTTTAACTCATCCGGCGATTTGCCGAACTTTTGCGCGGTCTCATCGATATTATGAGAGACATAAAGAATGTTTTGTCCGTAAAAAACATTCAAGTGATCTTGAAGCGCGTTTCCGTTATCTTCAACTCCGAAATAATAGTTGAAGATTTCGGCATTATCTGTTCCGATTATTGATTCGATCCCTGATTTTGCCCAAACATAAAATGCACCTTCTTCTTTTTCTTTGGGTTTCGTTAAATCTGTAATACTCTCTGCGTCCTCAGCCGAATAAAATCCACCATCTCTATGATGAAGTTTTATCAAAACATAATCTAAAATACCTTTTGCGGTTTCAAGCAGTGTATCGTCCCTAGTGATCTGATATGTTTCTAAATATGAGATTGCAAGCTGTGCCTGATCGTAGAGCATTTTCTCGAAATGTGGAACACGCCATTGCTCATCAACTGAATAGCGATGAAAACCGCCTCCAAGCTGATCGTACATGCCGCCTCGTGCCATTGCGCGCAGTGTGTTGAGAACTATTTTAAGCGACGAGCCATTGCCGGTTCGTTTAAAATATCTCAGGAGAAAATTAAACGCGGATGGTCTGGGAAATTTTGGTGCATTGCCGAATCCACAATATTGAGGATCGTAGTTCTGGAGAAATTGCTGATATGCTTTACCGATGATAGATTCATCTATCAAAATTCCATTCTCTTTTTTCGAGTTTTCAATGAGATGTGCGGTGATTTGATCGCTTGTTGTAACGATTTTATTTCGATCGTTTAGCCAAAGCTCACTGATGCGTTTTACCAGATCAGAGAATCCCGGTTTGCCATGATGTTCCGTTGGGCGGATATATGTCGCGGCATAGAAAGGTTTCAGATCATGAGTAAGAAAAACCGACATGGGCCAACCGCCTTGACCCGTGGTGGCAACAAGTGCGCTCATATAAACGCGATCAACATCGGGGCGCTCCTCGCGGTCGACTTTTATGTTGACCATTTTCTCATTCATAATTTGAGCGATAGTTTCATTCTCAAATACTTCCCGTTCCATTACATGACACCAGTAACAGGTTGAATATCCTATTGATAAGAAAATCGGTTTGTTTTCTTGCCGTGCTTTTTCAAATGCTTCTTCGCCCCATGGATACCAATCTACGGGATTGTGCGCGTGCTGAAGGAGATACGGGCTTTTTTCGTTAATGAGGCGATTTGGAATGTTTATCATTTTATCTTAAAATCAACGCCAGATGATATCATATTGGTTCCCTAATAAATCATCATACCAAACATCAATTTGAAATAATGAAGATATATCCAGTGGTGGATCTATTGAGATAACTGTAAACCCTGTCTTGCTTGTTAATTTTGGATTACTATTATAAAACTGATGCATGAACCTATCTGCGAATTGTACCATAATATTCGTTAACACACTGGCAGGGTTTATAACTGTTCCATCGGCCAATTTATATTCAAAAGAAATAGAGGTGAGTTTGCCTTCGGAATTTGTGTGAATGGTTGGAATAATAATCACCAAGTTATACTTAACATCAATGTTTGAATGAACAATTTTGAATGAGAGGGTTCCGTTTAAAGTTAATGTATAGGTCCCTTTTTTAAAAGGTAAAAAAGCTGATCCCCATGGAGCCCCAGGTTGAGCATTAGTTTCTCTACAAAATGATGCAATAAAACCTCGGTTACCACCACAAGCTGGGGCCATCATATATCCCCAATTTTTAATATCGGAATAAGGATCTTCTACGGGTCCTGATAATACGATATTTCCATCTGAAAAGGTTAATCCTAAGCCGCCGCCAACTTCGACCATAGTATTTACATAATAGTGGGTGCTGTCGCTCGGTATTGGGATGTTGTCATTGAATCCCCAATGGCCAGCATTAACTCCAAATATATTGCATATAACTAATTGTCTGTTGGATAAAACATCGGGAATACTATCATTATCAGCATCAATATTCATTGCTATAGCTTCGTAGTAACTGCCTATAACTTTTAAGCTATTAATTTCTGGTTCAGAAATTTTAATTTCATTTCCAAGTGGATCATGAGAGGGGATAACACTACTGCCAACCAATGTAAGTGTTGATAAATTAATAGATGTATTTTCACCATCAACCAGATTGCCAAGCGGCAGCATATTTAATCCACGCGAAGAGAGATTGCCAATATACTTGTTGTCGGCAGTCAAGAATATTAAAGCAACACCCGTTCCAATTTGACCGGTAACAGAAAAACTTCCATCAACGATATCTGTGAGACTGTAATAGTATTTACTGAAAACGAGAACCTTTTTAGAATCGGATATTGATAATGTATCACCACTTGTTTTGCTTAACGGAATCCTGCCTTTGATACGAATTCCTGTTTCAGAAGGATTATTATTGGAAATACCGTTATCGTCTTTTTTACAATTCGAGAAAAGAAGAAGAAATATCATGCTCGTTAATAAAAATAACTTTTTCATGATCAAATCACTATATCTATAATTAATATTGTTTAGTCAGTTAATTGTTAATATAAAACGATATTACCATAATATCAATTATTCTGAGTGTAGGGTGTGATTTGGGTTCGTCTGATAAACAACTTGAAAGAATATTTTACAATCAGGGATCCGCAATCTGCCAATGAACTTAACTTCTCTTTGTTTATTAAGTGCAGACAAATCGGGTGTGGAGCTGATCGGGATCGAACCGACGACCTCCTCGTTGCGAACGAGGCGCTCTCCCAGCTGAGCTACAGCCCCAGAATATTTCTAATAATCAGTCTATTTTCTAAAATACGAATAAAATATACGAATAAAGTTGAAAGGAATCAAAAATGTGTTAGTCATGAGTTATTAATATAATTGATAAAAATTACGATGCGATATCGGATTAAAACCTGTCTCCCAAAATAAAGATGCGGGATGACATTTAATTCAATTTCGATGATATCTTGTTTATCTCTGTTCAATTTACTACATTTTCTCATCCGCATAATTTGCATGAGGTTGAAGATGAATGGAAAAATATCTGTACTTGTTGCTGAAGATAATGAAAATATCGGGAAAACATTATTGGAACAGTTAACTTCCGCGCAGTATGATACCACTCTGGTTTTTGATGGAGAGCAGGCGCTGGACATACTTATGGAGAAAAAATTCGATTTACTTATACTCGACCTTAAAATGCCAAAGGTCAGTGGTTATGCAATTCTAAAATTCATAAAATCAAGTGTTCCGGATACAAAGGTTATTATCCTGACTGCATATTCGAATCCCAGCAACATTGAAGAGTGCAAAAACCTTGGTGCTGATTATATCATAACAAAACCTTATGATTTGGAATTTCTATTCTGGACGATAGAATTACTAACAGCAAAGTAAATGGTTGTTTGTAAATTCGCTGACTACTCGTTAACAATATCCCATTCACAGTTGAACGTGGATCTTTCCAATAATGAAATCCGCTGACCAACTCAAAAAAGATTTATCGTTCCCTGTTCAATACGTCAAGGGAATAGGTCCGAGACGTGCAGAGGTGCTTGCCGAGCAAGGAGTAAAAACTGTTCATGATCTTCTTTATTATTTCCCCTTCGATTATATCGATTTAAGTAAGGTTGAAAAGATTAACGGATTAAGAGCATTCATCGACTCTGAAAAATGGGTAACAACTATCGGTACCGTTCGATCTTACGAAACGATCGGAAGGATCCCACGGATGAGATTCGTTTTAACATTGGGGGATGATACCGGAACACTTCAATTGATTTTCTTCCAGAGCGTTAACTTCTTTAAAAAAGCATTCACCGAAGGGGAATGTCTGGCAGTATCCGGAAAGGTAACAAGTTTCAATAACAGATTACAGATGATTCATCCGGCAATCGACCGTTTATCAGATGATGATGGTGATGCAGCCGGTGAATTTGTTCATACATCCGGTATTGTTCCGAAGTATTCATCCTCGGCAACTATGAAAGATGTTAACTTGAACATCAAAGGATTTCGTCGAATTATCAAGTCGGCGCTCAACGATTTTCTTGATTTAGTACCTGAATTTTTACCGGCAAATCTATTAACCAATAACAATCTGATTCCGATTCGTGAAGCGTTGAGCAACATACACTTCCCGACCAACGAAGTAAAATTAAACGAAGCCCGCAAACGGTTGAAGTTTGATGAATTTTTTGCGCTTCAACTGATGCTCGCCATCCGGAGGAACCACATAAAAGCAGACTCGCCCGGCATCGCGTTTAATGTTAAAAGTAATTCTGCGAGAGCGTTGATCAACTCGCTTTCTTTTCAATTGACAAATGCTCAGCGAAGGGTTATCAAAGAAATCGCGGAAGATTTATCGTCTGTGCGTCCGATGTCGAGGTTGTTGCAGGGTGACGTGGGAAGCGGAAAAACTATCGTCGCGCTTCTTTCTATGCTGATCGCTGTTGATAACGGATATCAAGCAGCATTCATGGCACCGACTGAAATACTTGCCGAGCAACATTACAAAACATTAAGTGCTCTTCTAAAAGATATACCTATCGATATCGAGCTTCTAACCGGTGCGCAGAGGAGTCGGGTGAAGAAGGATGTTCTGGAAAAAATCGAGCGAGGTTCGGCTAAAATCATTGTAGGAACCCACGCTTTGATTCAGGAGAATGTGAAGTTCTCAAATTTAGGATTAATAGTAATAGATGAACAGCACAGATTCGGGGTTGCTCAGCGTGTTCTGCTCCGTGAAAAGGGAGTTGAATCCCAGAATGGTATAGTCTATCCAGATATTTTAATCATGACTGCTACGCCGATTCCAAGAACGCTATCTTTAACTGTGTATGGAGATCTTGATGTTTCAATAATCGATGAGATGCCTGCAAATCGGAAGCAGATAAAAACTCTTATCCGTTCAGAATCTGAGATGGCAAGCGTCTATTCATTTATCCGCGAGCAAGTAAAGCAGGGCAGGCAAGTTTATATTGTATATCCATTGGTTGATGAGTCACTAAAGTTAGATCTAAAAGCCGCCACTGATAATTATGAACGTCTCAAATCGGAATTATTTACCGATTTAAAAGTTGGATTACTCCATGGACAAATGAAATCAAACATAAAAGATGAGGTGATGCGAGCTTTCAAGGACCGTGAGATTGATATTTTAGTGGCGACCACGGTAATAGAAGTTGGAATTGACGTCTCGAACGCATCCGTAATGATTATCGAACATGCCGAAAGGTACGGCCTTGCCCAGCTACATCAACTTCGAGGTCGAGTTGGTCGCGGTGCCGATCAATCATACTGTCTCTTGATAGCTCCCGATTGGGTGAAGGGACATCTTAATAATAAATTCCGATCTCCGAGTATAGATGGTGAAGTTCAAGATCGAAGTGATATAGTTGAACGGTTACACACTATGATTGAAACTAATGATGGGTTCAAAATCGCTGAAATTGATTTAAAATTAAGGGGTCCGGGTGATTTTTTCGGGACACGCCAGAGTGGTGAGCCGCTCTTACGTATTGCGAACATTCTTACCGATCAGGAAATATTATCTCTCGCTCGTGCCGAAGCGTTTCACCTCATCGAAGCTGACCCGCATCTCCGCAAGGAAGAAAATAAAACTATCCGGGAATATTTCATCAAGCGATTGAAGAGTAAATATAAATTACTATTCGGCGGTTGACTCCTTCCGATCGAAAGAGCTAAGACATCGACAGACGGACAACGATGGAAAAATTTTTTCTTTATGAGGGAAAAATGAATTTTTCGCTTGACAATGGAAGTATAAATTGATTATATTATGAATGTCATGATGACACAAATAAAATATGTCGAACAATTCGAGAGGACTGCACGAGTAAATTGATAACTCTTCCTGCGCACCACAGTCCGATGCGCATCGCGCTCGTCTACAATCAGAAGAAGGAAGAAGCAGTTCAACAATCGATGACTGAAACTGAAAGCGAACCTCCGAGTTCGCGTGGAATTTTCTCCTCAAAATCAAATCTCTCACCCAATTATAATCCAAATTCAGTCAACCTTCATTCATCCGATATTTACGCTGAGTGGGATACATTTGAAACCATCGACGCTGTTCGTTCTGCGCTTGCCGAACACCACTCGGTTACGATGATCGAAGCCGATGAACAAGCATTCTCAAAGCTTCAGAAATTGGCTCCGCAAATTGTATTCAACATTGCGGAAGGATTAAACGGTGTATCGCGTGAGGCACAAATTCCCGCGATGTTAGAGATGCTTGGACTCCCTTATTCCGGTTCCGATCCGCTCACGTTGGCAATATGTCTCGATAAATCTCGTGCTAAAGAAATTTTATCCTATTATAACATTCCCACCGCAAAATTCGCGGTGATACATACCGAATCCGATTTAAACAAATGCAAAATTCCATTCCCTAATATTGTTAAACCATTGCACGAAGGATCGAGCAAAGGAATTTATAACTCGTCAATTGTGCGCACGTCTCATGAATTAAAAGAAGTAGTGACCGCGACTCTTCATAAGTATAAACAACCCGTTTTGGTGGAGGAATATTTACCGGGGCGCGAGTTCACAGTTGCCATACTTGGAAATGGAAATGATCTGCATGTACTACCTATCGTAGAAATCAAATTTGATACTTTACCCGCCGGTGTTAATCCTATATATTCATACGAAGCCAAATGGATCTGGGATCAATCCGATTCGCCGCTTGAAATATTCACATGCCCGGCTGTCCTTTCTAAAGAATTGGAAAAAGAAATCGTTGAAATATCCAAACAAGCGTATAAAATACTCCGCTGCCGTGATTGGTGCCGGATTGACGTCCGACTTGATTCAAAAGGAACACCGAATATAATAGAGTTGAATCCGCTGCCGGGAATACTCCCGAAACCTGAAGATAACTCATGCTTTCCTAAAGCCGCGCGCGCAGCCGGTTTAACTTACAATCAATTAATTCAATCGGTATTATTATTAGCCGCACAGAGGTATGGACTAATTGAATCACCTTCATTTCCATCTAACTGAGAAAAATTATGAGAAAAAAAATACATGTTGCTGTGATATACAACGAACCGGTAACACAAACGGAATCGGAACGAAAGTTCGTTACCGCTTCGGGTGAATTGCTGGAAGGTGGACGTGAGCAAAACGGCGTAACTTCACTTACCGATCTTTCTGAAGTTGGAGTTCTTGAAGAGCGGACGGATATTGCTAATGCTCTGCAATCTGAAGGTTATAAGAGTTCGATATTCAATGTCGACAGCAACATAATGCGGCTTATCGATTTCCTTCGCACTACCCAGCCCGATGTTATTTTCAACTTATGTGAAAGTGTTGGGAACGAAGCAATCCATGAAATGCATGTTGCGGGTATGTATGAATTGATGGGGATTCCTTATACGGGTGCCGGTCCGCTTGCTTTAGGAATTGCTCTGAATAAAGTTCGCGTGAAAGAAATTTTATTGAGCAATGGACTTCCAACACCGCGATACCAATTAGTGGAAAGCCCCATTAAAATTACACTTGATGAGAATATGAATTTTCCATTGATTGTAAAGCCGGCGCGTGAAGATGCGAGCGTGGGAATATCATCAGATTCGGTTGTATACAGTTTGAGTGATATGAAGAAAAGAGTTCGGTTTATTTTTGAACAATTTAATCAACCCGCGCTGGTTGAAGAATATATAGATGGTCGTGAGTTGAATGTCGCCATCCTCGGAAATCGAAAAGCGACAGTTCTTCCGATCTCGGAGATCGATATGTCAACCCTTCCTAAACAATATCATCGGATAATCTCATATAATGCGAAGTGGATGAAGGGAACCGAAGAGTATGAACACACGAAGGGTGTTTGTCCGGCAAAAATATCACCCGAACTGGAAAGTACCATGAAAGAGATGGCGCTTAAAGCGTTCAATCTGGTTGGTTGCAGAGATTACGCACGGGTCGATTTTCGTTTAACAAGTAAAAATAAGCCGTACATACTCGAAGTCAATCCGAATCCTGATATATCAGATGATGCCGGTTTTGCTCGCTCGGCTCGCGCGCAAGGATATAAATTTGAAGAATTAATATCAAAAATTGTCGAATTGGCAATCGAGAGATCAACATTGTGACTATAAGACTGCTTATACAGAGCGATCGTGCATCATTGAAGACGATTCTTGAAGAAACGAAAGTATTTAGCAATGAAGAAATTGACGTGGCGCTTGAATTGATCGATTCTGTTTTAAATCGACCGGAGCAAAAAGATTATATCATATATACCGGCTTAGATGAATCGGCGGTGGTTGGTTATTACTGTCTTGGTCAAACGCCAATGACCGACGGTACTTATGATTTATATTGGATTGCGGTTAAACCGTCTATCCATAACAAAGGTTATGGTAAGAAATTATTGGCACATGCCGAATCGTTTGTTCGTGATAATAGTGGTAGATTAATTGTTGCGGAAACATCATCGCAACCCAAATACCAAAACACAAGAAAATTTTACGTCAAGTGCGAATATACAGAACTTGCTCGCATTAAAGGATATTATAAAATCGGCGACGATCTCGTTGTCTACGGAAAATATGTCTCACAATCAGGAGTACAGATATAATTTATGGAACTTTGGCAAGAGATGCTGCGGCAAAGCGTTGACACGGGGAAAGATTTAGTCGATCGCTTTGGTTTCGATGACGCAGCAGCGAAGAAGCTGAACTCGTTGTTCCACATTCGCATCAATCCCTACTATCTAAGTCTTATCCGATATCCCGGCGATCCAATTTGGCTGCAATGTATGCCGGATGTTCAAGAATTGGCGGAGGACGGTTTACCGGAAGATCCTTTAGCCGAGGATTCTAACAGTCCGGTACCAAGTATCGTTCATCGCTATCCAGATCGGGTACTTTTTCTAACAACCAGCCAGTGTTCAATGTATTGCCGCTTCTGTACCCGTAAAAGGAAAGTGGGTGATTCCTCCAAGATCAACATGAAATACATTCAGGACGGTCTTAATTATA
The DNA here is from genome assembly GCA_016214905.1 of Ignavibacteriales bacterium. Classification (NCBI taxonomy): domain Bacteria; kingdom Pseudomonadati; phylum Ignavibacteriota; class Ignavibacteria; order Ignavibacteriales; species Ignavibacteriales bacterium. The sequence goes on from JACRMQ010000009.1 coordinate 87,738, forward strand.
TTGAACAACACCCTGAGATTCGGGATGTGATTTTATCTGGCGGTGATCCGCTGATGATCACCGATTTTTTGCTCGAACGGATTCTGAAAGGTTTGAGAGATATTCCACATGTTCAAATAATCCGTCTTGGAACAAAGATGCCGTGTGTGTTACCTCAGCGCGTAACTCCCAAATTGACTAAAATGTTGAAGAAATATCATCCGATATATATCAACACACATTTTAATCATCCGTGGGAATGTACACCGGAAGCAAAGCGTGCATGCGATCTTCTAGCCGATGCCGGTATACCGATCGGTAATCAATCGGTTCTTATGAAAGGTGTTAACGACGATCCGGATGTGATGTTGGAGTTGATGAGAAAACTTTTAACAATGCGCGTGAGACCATATTATTTGTACCAGGCAGACATAACCAAAGGAACCGATCATTTCCGCACACCTGTCAGTAAAGGTTTGGAGATTATGGATAAGCTTAGGGGACACACATCTGGCTTAGCAATACCGGCTTATGTTATTGATGCGCCCGGCGGCGGCGGCAAAATTCCTTTGCTTCCGCAATACGTTTTAGGGCGAGCAGGGAAAAATATTATTCTACGGAATTATAAGTACGAAATATTTACTTATCCGGATCTGGAAGAAGAACCGCCAAATCATCATCCGCCTGTTGAGAAACCGTTCAAGCGGAAAAACGGTAAGAAAAAAGAGATACAAGTGAGTGAGGTGTTAGCAGAAAAATAATTTGATTTTAATTGCGGAGAGGTTCAATCAATTTATGTTTGATAGCATAGTGTGTAAGTTCAATATCGTTTTTCAAGACCATTTTTTCCATCAACCTTTCGCGGTAGGTTCGTATCGTTTTATCACTCAACGATAATTGATCGGCAATCTCGGTGATTGTTTTCCCGGATGCTATTAAACATAATACCTGATATTCACGATTCGATAATCGCTTATGAGGTTCGCTGCCTGAATTGGTTCCCACTGCGATAGCGAGTTTTTCGGCGAGTTGTGGACTTACATATTTACCACCGGTGTGTATTTTGCGTATAGCAGTCAGTAATTCTTTAGGAGCAAATTCTTTATTTAAGAAACCGGATGCCCCTGCTTTTAGTACCCGAACACCCATTTGCTCTTCTGGATATATGCTGAGAATGAGAATTGGCAGTTTGGTGAATTTTTTTCTTATTTCTTTTAACACATCTATTCCATCGCGCTGTGGCATATTTAAGTCGAGAAGTATTACATCCCAATCCTCCGAGTTAATTTTGTCCAGCACATCCTGACCGTTCAAAGCTTCACCACCAATCTTGATGTCGGGTGCTTTGCTTAAGATCTGTTTTAATCCTTCTCTTACAACAGGATGATCGTCTGCAATGAGAACTTTAATCATGAGGATGCTCAGCGGAGGTTGACGAATGTAAGGGTATTATCACCCGTATTGTTGTGCCACGATTAGGTTCGCTCAAAATCTCGAATGAACCGCCTATCAGCGATGTTCTTTCTTTCATTCCCAGAATGCCAAATGAATTTAAATGATCAAGTTCGCTTTTATTAAAACCTCTGCCGTTATCAGAGACCTCAAAAAATATTTTATCTTTATTTCTTTTGAGTTTGACTTCAACGTGCGATGCCTTGGCGTGGCGAATCACGTTTGTCAATGCTTCTTGCATTATTCTGAATAATGCCGTTGAGACTTCTCGGTTTATTTCAAACTCTTCAGCAGGGGAGAAATAGCGGCATGTAATTCCTGTTCGATGTTCAAAATCCTCTGTTTGCCATTCTATGGCGGCAGATAAACCCATGCTGTCAAGAATTGCCGGACGCAATTCAGTTGTTATTTTTCTGACAGTTTGAACTGCTGAGTCTGTTTGATCGGAAATTGAATTTATTTTTTCAACTAATTCAGGATTTTTTTGAAGGTTCAATGTCACAGATAATCTTTCTTCGAGAAATGATATATCCATTTTTATACCGGTTAACGTTTGTCCTAGTTCATCATGAATTTCACGGGCTATCCGTGTGCTTTCTTTTTCACGAATTGATTGCAAACGGGCCGATAATTGTCTCATCTGTTCATAGGATTCGTTCAGTTTTTCTTCGGCACATTTTCGTTCGGTGATATCACGTACTATTGCCCACATTGATTTTGGTTTTCCGTTTTCATCCCGTATAAGAGATGTTCGTAACTCTACCGGGAAAATAGTTCCATCTTTTCTTCTATACTCTTTTTCATAAACATCAGAAAATCCCTTCGGTAAAATCTGTTCGGCAACAATTTTTGCTTCGTACGCATGCCATTTTTCGGGGGTGATATCAGTATAGGAGAGATTGAGTATCTCATCTGCAGTATACCCCAACATCGTTATATAAGCGTTGTTGAATTCAATAATTATGCCATCCATTCCAACAGAAACGAATGCGTCTATCATGCTCTCATGAAGCATCCGGTATTTGTTCTCCGATCGTTTGAGAGCTTCTTCAGCTTCTTTCTGTTTTGTGATATCGAAACCAATGCCGATAGCCGCGGTTTTTCCCATGTATTGAATTGTTCCTGCGTTGAAATCGAGCCAGCGTATTTCTCCATTTTTTTTAACGATCTTTAATTCATAGCGTGATGGTACCGGTTTGCCTTGCAGGCGGGCTCTTCCACGCTCGCGAAGGATATCACGTTGATCGGTGTGGACAAGGTCCCAGAAATTCATTTCCATCAATTCGCATATGTTATATCCCGTAATGATTTCGGATGCCGGATTGACATAAACAAATTTTTCGTCTTGATAGATAACAATAGCAGCCACGCTTGTATCGGTAAGCGCCCGGAATTTTTTCTCATTCTCGATGAGGTTCTCTTCAGCAATTTTTCGCTCGGTGATATCCCTGAAGACACCCATGAGGCATTTATTCCCTTCCCAATAAAACGGATAAGAGTTGATATCTGCATAAAATATCGAACCGTCTTTTCTGATAACGGGTATGTTGAGAACGCTGGTGATTTCACCTCTGGCCTGGCGGTCAAATTCTGAAACTACATGTTCCAGCGATTCCGGAGGATGTATGTCTGCAACCTTCAGTTTTAAAATCTCTTCATTTGAATATCTCAGCATCCGACAAAGATTCGGATTACACAATATGAATTTTTTCGATGAAATATCGGCAAGCAGCATACCGTCGGTTGCTTTATCGAAGATGTCTCGAAACCGGATTTCTGACTCACGTAAAGTTTGAGTTAGTATCTCCTGAGCAATCTGTGATTTATTTTTCTCAAGGGCAATTTTTATTGATATCGAAATGTTTTGGATGTTGTCCGGTGATTTTATCAGATAATCTACAGCACCCCGTTTTATCGCTTTAATTGCGGTCTGATCGTCTAAAACATGTGTAAAAATCAGCACCGGTAAATTTGGTGAAAGCGATTTCACAAGATCGAGAATTTCAAAACCTACATTACTATTAAGCTGTAGATCACTTATCACTATATCATAGTTGCCATTCGTGAGTTCAGATTCAAAATCTTTTACTTTTTTTACCTGCCTCAACTGATACCCGGGATCAACATTTTTCAACGAGGAACGTACCGATTCTACATCGTCAGTATTGGTATCAAAATATAATATTCGAATCGTCTCTAACATGCGCTAATGCTTTTTGCCTAATAAATGATCAGATCGTATTCATTTTTGCTAATCTTCAATTCAAACTGAAAAAAATATAATCGTATCAGTAATCAATTTATTCCACAATATAATAACAATTTATATATTAAAATTGCAACTTGGATAGAATATAGTTAATACGCGCTTAAAATGATTGTTTTGCTTCCTGTAACCATTTTCTGTACATTAATTTTCATTACAGGTAATTATATAAATTGTAACTCACCGTTTTCTAAATTTAACCGATAATCTTGGATTTTGTAACGGTAAAATTATTCTTTTTTAAATGCGAATTCCTCCTGAAATAATAGATGAAATACGGAAATCTATCGATATAGTTGATCTTATCGGTTCTCTGATTCCGTTGAAAAAAAGAGGAAAAAATTTTGTCGGATCTTGTCCCTTCCATCAAGAAAAAACACCATCCTTCAATGTTTCGCCTGAGCGTCAGATGTATCATTGCTTCGGATGCGGTGTTGGCGGAAACGCAATTTCTTTTGTTATGGAATACGAGAAGGTATCTTTCCCCGAGGCAGTTAGGTCGCTTGCCGATCGGTTGGGAATTACTATACCTACAACTTCTGCTGATGATGATGGGAAAGTGAGTGAGCAGGAGGAGCTTTATCAGGTTTGTAAAACAGTCGGATTGTTTTACTATCAATCGATGAAGGAAACCTCTGATGGAAAAATAGCGCTTGAATATTTTCGGAGAAGGGGATTCACCGATGAAACGATGAGAGCATTTGGTTTAGGATACTCGCCGAATAGCTGGGATGCACTTATCAAGTTCGGTTTGGAAAAAAAGATCGGAACAGATATGCTGGAGCGTGCAGGGCTCGCCCGTCGCCGTGATGATGGATCGTACCACGATTATTTCCGAGGCAGAGCGATGTTCCCAATATTTTCTACGACCGGAAGAGTATTAGGATTTGGTGCGAGAAAACTGAGAGAAGATGATCCGCTTGGGAAATATATAAATTCTCCGGAGACGTTGATATACAATAAAAGTAAAGTACTTTATGGTCTGTTTCATGCGAAGGAAGAGATACGGGAGAAAGACTCTGTTATTTTAGTCGAAGGATATGCCGATTTGCTCAGTGTATTTCAAGCCGGATTCCGAAATGTAGTCGCATCAAGCGGAACCGCTCTCACAGTAGAGCAAATTCAACTGATCAGTCGTTATACAAAAAAAATATCAATCATGTACGACGCTGATTCTGCCGGATCAAAAGCCGCATTGCGGGGTGTTGATTTAATTCTCGAAAACGATCTGGACGTTATGGTTGTGCCGTTGCCCGAAGGAGAAGATCCCGATTCATTTATCGTGAAGAATGGTGCGAAAGCTTTCCAGAAATTATTGGATAATTCTATTTCATTTATTGATTTCATCGCTCAAACATTTGAAAAAAATGGGATGCTGAGTACTCCTGAAGGACAGGCGCAAACAGTCCGCACAATAATCAAAACCATCGCAAAAATGAAAGACGAGTTAAAACGAAATTTTTATATACGCAGCGTTTCTGAAAAATATAAATTGTATGAAGCAACTTTATATCGCGAGCTTGAAAAGCAAACAGGTGAGATGAACAAGTTTGCCGCCTTCTCATCAAAAAGAGATGAAAGAGAATCGGGTGAAAATATGCCGGAACGACCTGTGGCAGATTCTGAAACGGTTTCGCCGGTAGAGCGCGATTTGCTTCACTCCCTTCTTGAAGGTGATTCGAATCTGATATCGTTCATCGCGCAGTCTGTTGCACCGAAAGAATTACAGCATCCGGTTGCCAGATCGCTATTCAATTCGATAATTGAAAGATGGAAAGTTGGCAAACCAACAGACCCAAAGATTCTTGTGAATGAGCTTGAAGATAAAGCGCAAATAAAAATGATTACAGAAATAATTTTCAGGTCATATAATTTAAGCAAGGGATGGACCGAGCGCGGAGTTGATGTCGCTCAAGGCGATCCTCAAAAAATAGCAGAAGATGCGATCATAAGCATTCGAAGAAAATCTTTGGAAAAAGAGATTGAAGAAAACCAACACCTTTTACGAATTTCAGCTCAGCGGGGTGAAAGCAGTCTCCCATATCTTGAAAATCATAAGAGATTACTGGCGGAACTGAAAATTTTGGAGAGTTATTCTTTCAAGAATAAATAAAAGGCAACCGGGAGAGCGGTTGCCTTTGGGTTTGAATGTTTCTCCATGTTTTCGAAGTTCCCTATTTAATATCATGAATATAGTCATAAACATCAAAACGGTTGTGCGAAATCTCATATTATACTTGAATAAGAAATATGAGAAATTAGCCGCATTAATCAGGTAAATTGTGGAATGTTGTCTTGAGAAGAGAATAAATTTTATGTAAGTTGAACAAGACTTCATAATAGTCTCCTAATCCACCCAAAGGTAACACAAAAGTTACCTTTTTTATTTTATTCCCGCCTGTTCAGCCCCGATTTGATTCGAGATTTCGCCGGTTTTTATTGATTAGCTTATCTAAAAGATTTTAAACTCATCTTTGCAAGTAATCGATAAGACACGTATATTAGATGAAAATTTAGAATGAAAATTAATTCAGCGGGTATTAACTTATGGCACAAAAAGGTAAAATTTCCAATCCGGATGACGTCGGCACACAGGATGGAATTATAAAAGCACTGTACGAATCTTTAAGTTTTACAACCGGCAGTCAACCCGATTTTGATCGCTTTAAAACTTTATTCAGAGAGCAAGCTTTGCTCGTTCCACCGAAATCGGATAAAGCTTCACCGCTTCAACAGATCGAAGTTGATCTATGGGTGAAGAAGACGGTTGAGAATATAGTACTCGATGGTATGGAGCGAAAAGGCGGGCACGTTACAGAGATTGCACGCCGGACTTCAAAATTTGGTACGATAGTTCAAATATTCAGTACGTTTGAATTACGAATAAAGATGAACGATCTGGCACCCGCGCAACGAGGGATATATAGCATTCAGTTGATGCGCGATAACAATCGATGGTGGATTGTTTCGCTTATGTGGGATTTCGAGCGGGCAGATCTCCCGATTCCACGCGCATATTTAATATAATATTGTCGATTTACATCGATTGCAATTCGATGACATTCAACGTATATTAATTTGTGAGTGCAAATATAAAAAGAAAGCTTGATGATAGGTTCTGGAAATTCTTGATAGTGCGAACCGATCGTATCGGCGATGTCATCCTCACTTTACCGCTGGCTCAAGTTATTAAAAAACATTTCCCTGATGCTCATATTACTATGCTGATTAGAGAATATACATCAGAACTGGTGATGGATAATCCCAATATCGATAACATTATTTATTATGATAGGGATGGAGAACAAGTTCCATTTTTCAAACTATTGCATCAATTACGCCAAGCCCACTTCGATGTCGTACTTCATACTCATCCGCGGGCTCGGCTTGCCTTTCTCACATGGCTCGCGCTAATTCCTATCCGTATCGGAACCGGCTACCGTATATACTCTATGTTTTTTAACAGAAAATATTACGAACATCGTCGCCAAGGATCATATCATGAATTAGAATATAATCTCCATCTGCTTCAAGCGATCGGGTTATCATATGAGGATAAAGATTATCAACCGGTAATGCAGATTTCTGATACATCAAAGAAACATGTGGAAATATTATTAAATGAATATGGTATCGTTGATAAAGATAAATTGATAATACTTCATCCCGGCAGCAAAGGATCATCGCGCGATTGGAATCCGCAAAATTTCGGTATACTCGGAAAATATCTTGCCGGTCTCCCCGATGTGAAAGTTGCGATAACGGGAAACAAAGAGGAACTTGATCTGGTGCTAAGTGTCGCGGAAATTGCAGGACCCGAATGCATCCAGATTTGCAATAAATTATCTTTGGGTGAACTCGGTGCGTTAGCAGCACGTGCCTCTGTATTCGTTTCAAATTCGACAGGTCCAATTCATATTGCCGCGGCTGTAGGAACTTTTGTCGTCGGTTTCTACCCACAAATCCCGCACCTAAGCGCGACCCGCTGGGGACCATACACTTCCAAACGATTAATATTCACACCAAAAGATAAACCTCTGGATTGTACAAAATGTTCCGGCAAAAACAACAATTCATGTGAGTGTATGGATTCTATTGAGGTTGTTGATGTTTTTAATTCTATAAAGACAATTATTAGAGAAAATAAATGATGAACCACGAAGCTTACATAAATTCCAAAAGATTCTTTTTATTAGCAATAATAATTTTACTTTCAACATTAAACTTGTACGGGCAAACACAAGGAGTTGTAAAATCCCAATTGGTCTCCGAAAAAAAGGATACAACGATTGTCACTTTCTCCGATACGGTTCGAAAAATTCAGAATCAGGCATTTGGACCGGGTGAATTTTTCCGGTTCGATGTTAATTATGGATTTGTAACTGCCGGTGAAGCCACTCTTTTTGTGAGAGATACAATTTACAATAATCGCCGTTGTCATTTAGTGGAGTTTAATCTGAATTCAAAGCCGTTCTTTGATGCCTTTTATAAAGTGCGAGATCGTTACATCACAATCATAGATGCAGAAGGATTATTCCCATGGCGTTTTGAACAACATATCAGAGAGGGTGGTTACTCGCGTGATTTCACGGCAGAGTTCGATCAAATTAATCACACTGCAGTAACTACAAACGGGAAATATCCGATACCGGGTTATGTTCAAGATATGATGTCGGCATTTTATTTCACCCGTGTGCTCGATTTTTCCAAGTTCAAACCGGGAGATAAATTACATCTACAAAATTTTTACAAAGATTCCACTTATGAACTAGATGTAAAATACAAGGGAACACAAGTGATAGATGTTGAGGCAGGTGAATTCAACTGTATCATAGTCGAACCGCTCGCCAGAGAAGGAGGATTATTTAAGAATGAAGGAAAGTTGTACGTTTGGATGACCAATGATGAACGAAGGATTCCTGTTCTCGTTACCGCAAAAATATTGATCGGTAAAGTTGAATCGGAATTAATTGAATATCGGGGATTGCTGGGACCTCTAAAATCAAAATTACCATAAGGCAGAAACCATGAAGAATAAATTGAAACCGGTCAATTTAAAAAATGTTCGCACAGTTCCTCTCAACAAAAGAAAGAATAAAGTGAGTTTGGAGAGGTTGGCATATACATATGACCCACACCGTGAAAATTTCTCCGCTTTTATTCTTTCAATGCCGAAATTTCTCGTCGCCAATGATCTGCGTTCACTGGTTGATGATATTGTCGGGTCATACAGAAAAAATAAACCGGTTATAGTGATGGCAGGCGCGCATGTTATTAAAGTCGGATTATCTCCTCTGATACTAGATTTGATCAAGAAAGGCATTGTAAAAGCGCTCGCGATAAACGGTGCCGCTGTAATCCACGATGTTGAACTTGCGATGTGGGGTAAAACATCGGAGGATGTGGAAGAAAATATTCAGAACGGAACTTTCGGCATGTCTAAAGAGACAGGTGAATTTATAAATGGAATTTTAAAACATCAAATTAAAAACAAAGAGTGTGGATTCGGAGAGGCGATAGGAAAAGCGCTTCAAAAAGCCCCTTATCAAAGCATAAGTTTACTTGCCACATGCACGAAATATAAAATTCCTGTCACGGTGCACGTCGGTATCGGAACTGATATTATTCATCAACAACCGAGTATGGATGGAGCGGTTACGGGTGAGATGAGTTTTAGGGATTTCCGGTTGTTTTGCGGTGTCGTACGGCAACTCACGAATGGCGGAGTTGTTTTGAATTTTGGATCGGCTGTTATCTTGCCTGAGGTTTTTCTGAAAGCTCTCACGGTAGCGCGTAATCTTGGTGCCAAGGCAAAAGGTTTTTCAACCGCTAACTTCGACATGATACAGCATTACCGCCCAAGAATGAATGTTGTTCAGCGTCCGACAAAAAATAGCGGTAGAGGATATATGTTCACCGGTCATCATGAAATTATGATACCTCTTTTATGCGCTTCAATTAAGGATAGATTGGATTCATAAAGATGGAAATTCAAAACGATAATAATCAGAATTCTAATCTCCATAATCAAATGAAAGCAAATGATATACCGTTAGTTGAACGATTAGGAATTCATCCGATTCTTTTCGCTTTACTTTCTCTCGGTATCATATTCATTCTTTATCAAATTGTTGGCGGAGTTGTTACGTTGCTTATTTTTGGGTTGAAGCCAACACCAGAAAATTTAAATGGCTACCGTATTGTTACGGGTGCCGGACAAATTTTATTGATTCTTTTACCGACATTGGTGCTGGTGCGGTTTGCCACTTTCGAACCGAAAAAATATCTTCGTTTGTCCCCGCCATCTTTTAAAATGATTATTACTTCGATAGTGGCAATTATTTCGCTTGAACAAATGCTTCAGGTATTTCTCGCGTTTCAGGAAAAATTGCCGTTGCCAACTGAGATGCAAAAATTGATGGATCAATTCAAACAAATGTTCGAAGAGTTGTATAAATATCTTTTATCTTCAACTTCAATTCCTGAATTAATCTTCGTAATCGTAATTATCGCTCTAATACCGGCTTTTGCTGAAGAACTTCTTTTTCGTGGACTCATACAACGAAGTATCGAAAAAGCAACAAGTCCGATGAGGAGTGCTGTTATAACGGGTATCATCTTCGGAGCTTATCATTTTAATCCATTCTCTTTTATTCCGTTGGCGGCAATAGGTATATTCCTCGGTTTTCTTACTGTTCGAACAGGCAGTATCTGGACATCGGTGATCGCTCATTTTATAAATAATTTTCTTGCTTGTCTTGCTGTCTATTTTCATATGGATGATGATTATGTAGGTTTTGGAGAAACATCCTCCATGTCGAACGAAATGCTATTAGTTACATTCTGGTTCTTCGGCGTAATATTTCTGCTTTCAATTTTTTATTTATATAAAATAACCCGATCTAAAAATGTGACACCCGGAGAGGAAATTCCCGAATCAATATCAAATAACGGGGTGAAAGATGAGTAATCATTACCAGCGTCTATTGGTTGCATTTATCGGTATACCGCTTATCGTGATCCTCTGTATGATGGGTGGAATTTATTTCTTTCTATTTATTGCTATGCTCTCGGTGCTCGCTTTGCACGAATTTTACAAACTTACCGAAAAGAAAAATATAAAACCGTCTATCCCGCTTGGAATCATAGCCGGATTCATTTTGAACTTATCGTTTTATTATGTTCCTGTGAGGGAAACCATTGTCGGTTTTGCAACTTCTGTCGGTGTTGGAATTCCATACCCCACACAAACGCAACTCGTGTTCATGATAATACTGATTTTTGTATTTGTTATACTCATTTATGAATTATTCAGAAACCGTGGTTCGGTATTGCTGAATGCTTCGGCAACGATTTTCGGGGTATTATATATCTCACTTTTTCTCGGTACTGTAATTGGTTTACGCGAATTATTTGTTCCTCTCGATTTTCCGATGAGTAGATATTTTAATTCTTTAACAAGCTTCACTGATCCCCAAACTGCGGCGATTGTTTACAGATGGGGAGGATATACCGTGATTGCGATTCTTGCCACAATATGGATCTGCGATTCAGCGGCATATTATGTAGGCAGTGCTTTCGGTAAACATAAATTGTTTCCGCGTGTAAGTCCCAACAAAAGTTGGGAAGGTGCGATCGGGGGATTTATATTTTCGATTCTGGCTGCAATAATCGCTAAATATATTGCGCTGGAATACCTCAGCGTTGCAAACGCCATAGTGATAGGTATGATTGTTGGAGTATTTGGTCAACTTGGTGATTTGTTTGAGTCTGCGTTGAAACGTGATGCAGGTGTGAAAGATTCATCGACACTTTTGCCGGGGCATGGAGGTGTATTGGATAGATTCGACAGTTTGCTTTTTGCAGCCCCCCTTGTTTATTTTTATCTCGATTATATAGCGTTCAGTTGATGCCAAAGATGACAAAAAAAGTTTGCATCATTACACTTGGATGCCCCAAAAACGTGGTCGATTCGGAAATGCTGATGAAGCAATTTCAGGCGAATAATTTGAAACTCGTTCAATCGTCAGATGAGAGCGATGCGACCATCATCAATACCTGCGGATTTATCCAAAGCGCAAAAAAAGAATCGCTCGATACGATAATGCATGCTGTTGAGTTGAAAAAGACCGGCCGAATTCAACAACTTGTTGTCATGGGTTGTCTTGCCGAGCGTTACTCCGCGGATTTAAAAAAGGAGATACCGGAAGTCGATGCTTATGTCGGTGCGAATAAAATTGATCAGGTCGTCAGCGCACTCGGGGCTCATCCCAAATATAATCTTATAGGAGAACGGGTTTTAACAACGCCGCCTCATTACGCATATCTTAAAATTTCCGAAGGTTGCGATAGGCCCTGTTCCTTTTGTTCGATACCTTTGATGCGGGGGAAACATATCAGTAAGCCGATAGAGACAATTCTTCAAGAAGCCCGGAAACTGGCAGAGCAGGGAGTCCGTGAGCTTATAATTATTGCGCAGGAGAGTACTTATTACGGACTTGATCTTTACGGTAAGCGTAAGTTAGCGGAACTTCTTGATAAGCTTTCTTCAATAGAAGGAGTTGAATGGATCAGGTTGATGTATGCATTCCCCACGGGATTTCCTGGTGAGGTATTGAAAGTGATCGCGGAGAATCCAAAGATATGCAAATATCTCGATATTCCTCTCCAGCATATTTCTAATACAGTCCTTGCTTCTATGAAGCGCGGCACTAATTCAAAAGAAATAAAATCTCTCATCAATAAAATCAAAACCGAAGTACCCCGTATAGCACTACGAACAACTCTCATAGTCGGTTATCCGAATGAGAGTGAAAAAGAATTTTTAGAGTTAAAACATTTTGTTGAAGAAATAAAGTTCGAACGTTTGGGTCTTTTCACTTATTCACAGGAAGAAGATACAAACGCGTTCGATCTTGGAGATCCCGTTCCCGAAGAAGTTAAGCAAGAGCGTTTCAACTCGATTATGGAAATGCAACGGGGAATATCACTCGCGCACAACAAGTTACTCGTGGGGAAGAAGATTCGTACACTTATCGACACATTGGAGGATGGAACCGGTATCGGACGCACACAGTATGACGCTCCTGAGATCGATAATGCGGTTACATTGCACGGTGTTGACAATGTTAAGCAGGGGAATTATTATGATGTTTTAATTGATGATTGTGACGCGTACGATTTATTCGGACGACTCGCCAATAAAGAATGTTAAGGAGAATATTATCATGAATTTTCGATTCTTTTTTTTCATTATCAGTTTTCTTCTAATTAATCTGCAAGTTGTAACTTCTCAGGTTGAATTAGCTCCTTCAGAATTAATTGAAATTCCGAAATTTTATATGGATGCCTTATCATTTCAATCATCGGAAGCGGGAGTCAGCCGGCTCGATGTTTTTGTTGAAGTTCCGTATGAAGCTATGCAGTTTACAAAATATAGCGATAATTTCCGGTCTGAATATGAAGTTGCAATCAACATTTACGACACAACAGAAACACTGGTGGCAGAAAAATGGTGGACAGAGAAAGTTGAGGTACCCGATTACAATCAAACGACTTCCAAGACAACCAGTAATTTAAATCAGCGCTCATTTCTGGTTACCCCGGGATTATATTTCGTTACGGTTCAGGTGAAAGACCACGAAAGCGATAGAGGTACGAGAATAAAAAAGAAAGTGAGCGTGAAAAGATACACCGACGTTGATTTCGGGATAAGTGATATTATGATCGCTAACCGGATAGAATATGATTCAGGCAAGACATCGATTTTTCCGAACATCTCCGGGAATGTAGGGGGTGTGCGAGACAGTTTCCAAATATTCTTTGAAATTTATAACTCAATCGGTATCGATTCTTCAAAGTTGTTTGTTCAAATATTCAACATGAAAGGAGATACCGTCAGAGTTGATTCTTTCAGTATCCAGCTCGGAACGAAGAAACGCCACTGCTTCCAGAATATCCATACAAGTGAACTGATACCGGGTGATTATATCCTTCAGACGTATTTAAACCTTCCACAGAATATCGCGGATGAGTCGAAAAAAGAAGTTAGCTCGACATCTTCGCGTTCGTTCGTTGTCCGATGGCGTGGTATGCCTGTATCAATTACAGATTTGAATTTAGCTATCGATCAGTTGGAATATGTAGCAGATCGTGAATCTATTGACGAAATGCGAAAAGCTCCGATGGAGAAGAAGAAAACTCTCTTTCAGGAATTTTGGAATAAGAAGGATCCTTCCCCGAACTCCGATCGCAATGAGTTGATGGAAGAATATTATTCGAGAGTCGCTTATGCCAATAAACATTTCGGGCATTACATCGACGGATGGAAAACAGATATGGGTATGGTTTATTGCATCTTTGGTTCTCCTAGCAACATCGAACGGCATCCTTTCGACATAGACTCGAAACCTTACGAGGTATGGACCTATTATGAAATCAGCCGTGAATTTATTTTTGTTGACGTTACCGGATTCGGAGAATACCGGCTGCAAAATCCTCTCTGGGATTTAAGGCGAACCCGCCCGCGGCGATAATTAGACGGAACATGAAAACTGTTTGTCTCATCGTCGTTTTCCTTTTGAATGTAATCGCGCTCCCGGCGATGACGCAATCAGATCATATGATCCGATCTATCACTTTCACCGGGAATAGAGATATTTCCGATAAAGATCTACTTTCCATGATGCAATCGCAACCTCAGACAATTTACGATTCAATACTTATTCAGAAAGATTTGGAAACAATCCTCGGTGTTTATTTTAAAAAGGGATATTATTTTGTGAGAGCATGGGAAGATTCCGTTTCTCCAATTTCCGATAGCGGATATTTGGATCTCACGATTAATATTGCCGAAGGCGAGCGATGCCGAGTGGGGGAAATAATAATTTCGGGTAACAACAATATTTCCTCAGATACACTTCGATCTGTCGTAAATTTTCATATGAACGAAATATTTTCTCCATCCAATCTCGAAACCGGTATGGAAAACATTTTACAAGTATATGATGAATCCGGTTATCCTTACGCTTCTGTTGAAGTGAAACAAATAAGACCCGGTATCGGGATTGATTCGGCGAAGTTGTCGGTAGAAATAAAAATCGATGAAGGAGCTCTTGTTACGATCGACGAGATAAGGATCACCGGTAACAAAAGCACAAAAGATGATGTGATAATCCGTGAATTGAATTTAAAAACGAACGAGCCATTTAAGTTTTCAAAAATACGAAATATCAAAAGCAGATTGCAACGTTTAAATATTTTCGATCAGGTGGATGAACCGAAACTATTCTCCATGGATAACGCACAAGGGATTCTTATAAAAGTGACGGAAGGAAATACAAACACATTTGACGGAATTCTTGGATATAGTCCAAGACAAGGTGCTAATAGCGCGCTTGTCACCGGATTCATAAATATATCGATGCGAAATCTATTCGGTACCGGAAGGAAATTGCATCTTCTTTGGAAAAAAGAAAGTCGGTTGACGCAGGAAATTGGAATTCGTTACACGGAGCCATGGTTGTTCAACATTCCTCTTTCGCTGGGTGGTGCATTTTTGCAGCGCAAGGAAGATACACTTTTCGTTAAGAGAGCGGTTGATGTTAATTCTGATTTTAAATTTACGGAATCCATTACGGTTGGCGGTTCCGTGAAGCAAGAATTTATCATTCCGGCTGCGGGTGCCTCAAATATCGCCAGTGTGTATCAGATAACCGGAGGATTTAATATAATTTATGACACACGTGATGATAGATTGACCCCAACCGACGGGATATATTATCAGACCGGTTACGATATTGGATCGACGAAAATAAACGATAGAACATCCACCATACAACGGATAGGAATAGACGCGGAAGCATATTATAATCTATTGCCCAGTCAAATTTTCAAAATCGGATTATATGGACGGACTGTTAATAGCGGGAATATTCAATTGTCCGGCCTCTACCGGTTCGGCGGTACAAATACTCTTCGCGGTTACAGGGAAAACGAATTTATTGGATCTCGTATCTTTTGGTCGAATATTGAATACAGGTTTATTGCCGCAACGAGGTCTTTCTTCTACGGTTTTATTGATTTGGGATATTACTATAAACCGGCTATTGCAACCGATGAATTTTTTGAAAAAGGGAAATACGGTTACGGTATAGGCACAAGAATCAAAACGACAATCGGATTATTGGGATTAAGTTGTGCCTTCGGCGAGGGCGATTCGTTCTTACAGGGTAAGATTCATATCGGATTGATAAATGAATTTTGAGATAGCATAGAGCATTGAGTATAGAGAATTGAGTATGATAAGTTTTTATTACGAGATGGAATATTGGAATAATGGAAAGCGTTTTATCGCCGGTGTTGATGAAGCGGGGAGGGGACCACTTGCGGGGCCCGTGGTTGCTGCGGCGGTGATCTTTCCTTCCAATATTAAGATTGATGGAGTAAACGATTCGAAAACACTTTCTGAAAAAGAAAGAGAGAGATTATTTGAGATTATAAATGAGAAGGCGGTAAGTGTTGGTGTTGGAATTATAGAACATACAATTATTGATGAAGTGAATATTCTTAATGCTACTTTCCGCTCGATGCACGAAGCAATCGGTAAACTAACGAATCAACCTGATCATTTATTGATAGATGGTCCGCACTTTACCGGCGCAAACATTCCGTTCACTGCAATCGTTGATGGCGACGCTAAATGTTTTTCTGTCGCCGCCGCCTCGATCATCGCAAAAGTAACTCGTGATCGATTGATGAAGGTGTACGATGAACAATATCCGCAATATGGATTCGCCAAACACAAAGGGTATGGTACTAAAGATCATCTTAATGCCATAAGAAAACACGGACCTTGCGAAATTCACCGTAAAAGTTTCAGAATGCCGGTAAAGTTAGTTGAGTAAAATGATTAGTAAAACAAAAAAAGGAACAATCGGCGAAGATTTAGCTGTTGACTATTTAGAAAAAAAAGGTTATCGTATTCTTCAAAGGAATTACCGCTTCGAGCACGGAGAGATCGACATCATCGCTGAAGATGGAAACGTGCTTGTATTCGTTGAAGTGAAAGCACGCCGCTCGAAAGAATTCGGCGAGCCGGAAGATGCAGTAATTCCGCGTAAACGTGAAAAGATTCGATCAACCGCAGACGGTTATCTCTTTGAAAATAATATTGATGATAAAGAATGTCGGTTCGATGTAATTGCGATCGATTATCAACAGAACAAAACCGAGATTCGCCACATTGAAGATGCCTTTTAACAATTAAAAATTTCCGCCGGAGGCGGATGCGCCTTTGGCGTAAAAAAATATTAAATCTAAATGCTAATAAACTAATGACCAATGACGATTAACGAATGACATTTACCAATTCAAAAATAAAAAGTAAAAAATATTCAATCAATTCTCATATCTCAAATCCCGGATCTCAAATCTATTTATGAACGCTCTACCTCTTATCATTATAACTCTCTGTGTAATGGCAATAGCGTACCGTTACTACAGTGCCTTCATCGCAGCGAAAGTTATCGCGCTCGACGATAGTCGACCCACGCCGGCTCATACTTTAAACGACGGACAAAATTATCACCCAACAAATAAATGGGTGTTATTCGGACATCACTTTGCTGCAATTTCCGGTGCCGGACCGCTCATCGGACCGGTGCTTGCCGCTCAGTTCGGTTATCTTCCCGGTTTTCTGTGGCTATTAGCAGGAGTTGTTTTGGCTGGTGCTGTGCACGATTTTGTTACGCTCGTTGCTTCCATCCGAAGAAAAGGAAGATCGCTTGCAGAAATTGCACGGCATGAGATCAGTCCGCTCGCGGGAATCATCGGCTCAATAGCCATCCTCATTATTGTTGTCATAGCGTTAGCGGGGCTTGGACTCACGGTTGTTAACGCGCTTGCAGATAGTTCGTGGGGGACTTTTACAATTGCAATGACTATTCCGATCGCGTTGTTCGTTGGTTTGTGGATGTACCGTATAAGACCGGGTAAAGTTACCGAGGCAAGTATTATAGGTGTTATCGGAGTGTTTGCAGCGGTGATAGTCGGAAGTTTTATTCCACATTCTTCACTTGCTCCGTACTTTACTTTATCGAGGGAAGGAATTATTATTTCGATGGCGATATACGGATTCATTGCGTCGGTTTTACCGGTGTGGCTTCTTCTATGTCCCAGGGATTATTTAAGTTCGTACATGAAGATAGGAACAATTGCCGCACTTGTAATCGGTGTCATCATTGTTCATCCGGATCTAAAAATGCCTGCACTTACAGAATTTGCCAACGGCGGTGGACCTATTATTCCAGGCAAGCTGTTCCCATTTTTGTTTATCACAATCGCGTGCGGTGCGATATCCGGTTTCCACTCTCTTGTCGCCTCCGGTACAACACCGAAGATGATCAACAAAGAATCCGACACGAGAATGATCGGGTATGGTGCAATGCTTATGGAAGGGTTAGTTGGAGTGATTGCACTTATTGCCGCGTGCTCATTGCACCCCGGTGATTATTTTGCCATCAATGTAGTGCCGGCAAAATTTCAAGCACTTGGGATGTCAACAGTGAATCTTGCAGAACTTTCGGCAGAGGTCGGCGAGTCGTTGGCGGGAAGAACCGGCGGGGCAGTATCGTTGGCGGTTGGATTTGCCCAGATTTTTACAGCCATTCCCGGCATGCGCAGTTTAATGTCGTACTGGTATCACTTTGCAATCATGTTCGAGGCATTGTTCATCCTTACAACCATCGATACGGGCACAAGGGTAGCCCGGTTTCTGGTTCAAGAGTTTGGTGGTCGTCTGTGGAAGCCGTTCGAGAAAACAGATTGGCTGCCGGGTACACTTCTCTCAACGTTTGCAGTGGTTTTTGCCTGGGGTTATTTCATCTGGACGGGAAGCATCAGCACTATCTGGCCCATGTTTGGTACGGCAAACCAATTGCTTGCCGCAGTGGCGCTATCGGTTGCAACAAGCGCCATCATCAATGCGGGCAAAGTGCGATATGTTTGGGTAACGGTTGTTCCAATGTTATTTGTTGCAGTTACTACGCTAACGGCGGGTTGGCTGAATATTGTGAATAATTTCTTGCCGCTTACCCAGAATTCTCAAACAGCTTTGCAGGGATACATTAATTCGATTCTAACAGCGATCATTATGGTTTGTGCTGTGATTGTTTTAGTGGAAGCATTCAGGAAATGGTACAAAGTTTTAGTGAAGAAGGAATACTGTGTTGCCGGAGAGGTTGTATACGCCTCCGACAAAAATTTCACTCCGCCGACGTATGGGTGTTGTTAAAAGATTTCGGATTTGGTATTGAGGATTTAGAAATTTCGTAATTGACTCAACCCCCTCAATCCCACTCTCTTTTAAAAGAAAAGGGGGAAGGGCACAGTTCAGTCAACAACATTTTCACACTCACTAAACCATGGCCTCATAAAAATCCAATGCTAACTCGGTATCCAGATACTTTTTGCAGTCATCAATTCAACGTTACTGCCAAAGTCGAGCGGGGTTCTGGATTTTGTGTAGAATACAAATCCTTTGTAGCCGGTGAGATATTTGTAATGTTTTCCGAAGAAAGTAAATTCAGAAACAAGCACCAAGGGTTTCTCGCTTTTTGTAACTATTGATTGAAAATCTTTTTCCGCTATTCGCACGATTGCCCCGGATGCTTTAATTGCTTCTGCTTCCGCTATTACTGCTGCTATTACTGCTCCATTTGTCATTGTGAACTCATTATTAGTATGTTGTTTAACAACTGATATAAAAAATTAAATCCTCAATAACAATCCAATAATTGCCAGCACTAACGATGAAATCATTGATGCAACGAACGAATTATACAAGTAACCGGGTTCCCCCGTTTCTTCAATCTTGAGTTTACGGTATTGTCCAACGTACTTTGGCAAAAACAATCTCAACAAAATCCAATTGATTTTTACTCCATGATTAGAGAGATATGATACAATCACAATAGAGGAAGCAACTCCCCAGAGAGCACAGACTATCGCCAATGCAATAAATAAATTACTCATACTATTTTACTCCTTGTTTAAATGTTGTATTATTGCTGACTAAACATTTCGCATTCTTATTATTAAATTTCCCTACCAATTTGCAATACACTGCCTGCTCGCGCCGACATGCCCCGGTGGAATCTTCAGGCGCGAAAGCTGAATGCTCACACGCGAAATCACAATAGAGAGGAAGTTGCGGTTTAATTTTAGATATCTTCTTTTTTATCATTAATATAACCGTTTTTGAAGATTGCTTTACCAATATCAGGAAAATAAAACTAATGCTCAAATCGAATAAATTAGTCGCACGAAAATCGGTAGAATTTATCCGACAATTATTGTATCTTTTGTTATGGAAAAAATAACATACGATAAGATGGTGGCGGCTATGCTGACCGATGATGCAGCTTATGACGGTAAGTTTTATGTTTGCGTGAAAACAACCGGAATTTATTGCATTCCATCATGTAAAGCCAAAACGCCTATGCTTAAAAATGTTGTTTTTTTGAGAACGAGGAAAGAAGCAGTTGCCAAAGGGTTCCGTGGATGTAAAAGATGCCGATCGGAATTCTTCCCGGATGTTCAGCCATGCTGGTGGAATAAAGCCCTTGATCTCATGAAGACTGAAATTACACGCAAGATAACAGAAGATGATTTGGCAAGAATAGCAAAAATCGATATTTCAACAATCAGACGATATTTTAAAGCTTACATGGAAACAACGCCGATGGCGTTCCACCGAAAACTTCGCCTGGAACATGCCAGAACACTAATTGAAAAGGGAAATAATTATTTAACCACAGCATACGAATGTGGCTTTGAATCAGCAAGCGGTTTTCGTGATGCATTTATCAAACAATATGGTTATACACCGGGGAAATCAAATGGAAGAAAAAATAGTTTATAAAATTGTAGATTCACCAATCGGGAAATTTATTGCAGGTGCAACATCAAAGGGTTGCTGTATATATGAATTTCTCGATAGAGGAGGAGTTAAACGGATAAAGACACTAGTAGAAAAACGCCACAAAATAAAAATGGTTGAAGGGACAAATAAATTCATTGATAAAATGGAATCTCAGGTGAATGAGTATTTCAATGGTAAGCGGAAGAAATTCTCATTAAAACTCGACTTGCAAGGGACAAAATTTGAAATTTTGGATTGGCTTGAGCTTATGAAAATCCCTTACGGTGAAACCAGATCGTATGGTCAAATTGCCAAGTCACTCGGGAAGCCGGGTGCAGCACGTGCTGTTGGTAGAGCAAATGGTGCAAATTATTTGCCGATCATAATTCCTTGTCATCGCGTCATTGAAGCGAATGGAAATCTCAGAGGATATGGTGGCAAATTGTGGAGGAAGAAGTTTTTGTTAGATTTAGAAAGTGAAAATATCAAATAAGATGGAGCACACCTAAAAGATGTACTCCATCTTGATACAATTTTACTTCACCAATCCTTTAACAGCATCTTTGTGAACCATGAATCCAAGCATCTTGAGTTTTACGAAATCTTCGTGATAAAAATAATAACCGGGATGGTTATTATTACGTGAACCTGATCCGGAATCTTTTATCAAGTACCAATCTTTTCCATCCATTTCTTTGAAACCTACAAGATGAATCCCATGATCATCACCCGTTGTACCGTTGCTGAATCGCATTTGCCGTGCGTTTTCATCTATGGCTGATGATGGTATGTCAAAGCTCGGAACAACCGCCATTCCCGCATGACCATCAATACCCGGCTCAGAGACATCTCCGCCAATGCAAACTGAATAACCATCGCGAATAGCTTTTTTAAGTGATGACATATAAACATCTAACGGTACATTGTAATAATCTTTGCTGTGCCACCAGTTATCGGGGACTTCGTATTCAACAAATTCGTAATAAGGTTTATCCATTAACGACATTAATTCTATATAGTCATCAACATTTAGTTTTACAACTTTTTCAAAATATTCTTTTGGGGTCATTTGCTTGCCATCAACAGTTATCTTAGTCGGTGGTTCGCCGATGTATGAATTCATAATATATTTCACAGTGGAGATAACCGCATCTTCGTTCCAGTTATTGGAAGCTTTAACGGATTGTAGATATGCATTTAATTCGTTATACAATTTACTGTGGTCATGGAATATTTGTCCCGGTTTCATTCCTGTGTATGCTTCTTCCGGTACTACGCCGTACATTTTCCACATTCTGGAAACTGCATTCGATTCGGATCCTTCTGCAAAAGCCGAGTTTCCCTTTTCCTTCACAAACCGCCGGGTTTTTTCAATATATTCGAAATAAACGGTAAACATTTCTGAAAGTTTTACTTTTCGTTTTGTCAAACGATAAATCTCTGATTCAAAAAAAGATGTGGTTGAGAAACACCAGCAAGTATTTGTTGAAGCTTGAGAGATCGGGGGGAAGTGCCAGTATTGAGTAAATTCATTACTCGATGCTGGTCCTTTAATTGAGCTAAAATCTAGTTTGAATGTTTTCTTTGGAGTGTCATCTTTTTTATTAAACTTATCAATAGTTGATTTCACTGAATCCCAAAATTCGTTTTTCGAATCGATAAAGAGAGCTTTATCTTTTCTATCAATCTGAGAAATTGTAACATTCATAAAAACAAATGTTGCAAGAATGACTAATGAATAATTCATAAATGTACACATGATTGGTATCCTTTAAAAATATATTTGATTTGACACAGATATTTTTTTAAGTAAACTCATTCGGAGTAATAGATTGCGGTTCCACTGGCGCTTACCATCAGCATACCACCGGTCTGCCCCACAGTTTCGTAATCGAGATCAACTCCGATAACCGCGTTAGCACCAAGTTCCATTGCCTGTTGTTTCATCTCTGTCAAGGCAATCTCTTTAGCTTTTCTTAATTCTTCTTCGTAAGCAGCGGAGCGGCCTCCGACAATATCACGGATTCCCGCAAAGAAATCTTTAAAAATATTCGCTCCCAAAATAGCTTCTCCGGTAACCAATCCTAAATATTTAACTATCCTTTTTCCTTCGATATTTGGTGTGGTTGTAATAAGCATCATTACTCTCCTAAAATATGTCTGTCGAAATTACAATATCTTAATATAGTCGATGAATGTAAAAGATGCAATTTGTTTTTTATTACACAGAAGCTAAGTTGTTGTCTTGCAAGCTATTAAGCAGACGGAGGGAATTTAAAAAAATATTCAATTAATCATGATTTGGTGGAACATTTAAGAGGCTTAAACTGTTTATAATTAAAATGGCATCGTTTATGAAACTTATTATTAATCGAAAGAAAGAAATAGTATGAAATTGTCTCGATATCGTGGAAATACGCTGGCGTTTGTTGTTTTGAGCGTTATTATGTTTATTCCGGTAGCCTTATCTGCCTATCCAACGGGAATTGCTTCCCGTACTTTAAAAATAACCGCATCAGGATGCGGAAGCTGTCATGGTTCTTCAGCTTCTCCAAGTGTTGTCGTTACAATAACTGGTCCGGATACCGTGGTCGCAGGCCAAGCGTATTCCTACACGATTAACGTAACCGGCGGTACAGGAACGACTGGCGGAATAAACATTGCTACATCACGCGGACGGCTTGATAGTGTTTCATCATTTCTGAAACGGTTAAGTGGTGATTTGGTGCATAAACAAAGAGTTGCGGTACCTTCGACATATCAATTTCTATACACAGCTCCTGCTTCTTCAGGTACCGATACAATTTATGCTACTGCCAAAGGGGGAGGATTTAACAGTTGGAATTGGATGCCGAATAAGAATCTGGTGGTTTTACTCCCAACCAATGTATCGGACGGAAACTTGCTACCGGCAGGATTTTCGTTGTCTCAAAATTTTCCTAATCCATTTAATCCGATAACCCGGATACAATATTTCATTTCACAATCCAAACCTGTTGAATTGAAGGTATATGACATTGATGGACATGAAATCAAGAGACTTGTCAGCGAATTACAGCAACCTGGTGATTACACCGTTGAGTGGGACGCAAGCTATGTTGCGAGCGGTATCTATTTTTACCGTTTAACGGTCGGAAATTACACCGAAACCAAAAAAATGATTTTGACAAGATAAATTAGTTTCATACACTAACTCCTTAAAAGCTCCGGCAGTTGTCGGAGCTTTTTTGTTTAATAAAATATTTTTGCGGCTTTCTTGCGATGTATCTACAGGTACAGGCCCATAAGTATCTATGGCATAAAAAAGGACAGGTTGTTCGCCTGTCCTTATCGATTTACGTTTTCGAGAACTCCGATAATGCTTAAGGGGTATTTTCTTTTTCCCTATCCCAGGCGAGATACGAGCAGATTTGTTTAAGCCGCTCATCTTCGGTGAAGCGGGCAGTCCTTTTTATAGCAAAATCGCCTCTTTCTGACTTTAGTGCATGAAGTGCAAGTGCTGCAGTTACACGTGTGGTAGAACAGCACTGTTCGCTTTTCACAATTCCCATCAATGGAATAATCGTTTGGGAGAATTCATATTCAGGAACGATTTGTTTTATCTGTTTTAGTACAATTGCCGCCGAGGTTTGCATTCCTGAATTATTGCTTTTTAAGGCGGAAATGAGATTTGCTTCGATTTTTGTAAGTTGGTTTTCAAGATGTTTGGCTGATAAGTTCCTAAGATCTAAGGCATTCAGATTTCCCGTTAAACCAACCAATGAGAGCAGCAGTATGATCATATAAAATTTTTTCATATAAACTCCAAGATAATATGTAAGACTTAATTTTATATTTGGGACGCTCTGCGGTAATCATAATCCCTACAGATATATTACGATGATATTTTTCAAATGTTTCAAAATCGTAGTTGAAAAATATGGCTACATACTTACAAATAAAAAAAGGCAAGTCACTCGTGACTTGCCTTCTGCATATTTATTGTGTGATATTAATTTATTATTTCATGCGATCGAGAATTATTTCCATCTCATCAATAACCCGGTTCATCTTTTTCATTGATAGTTCAAACGGTTCAGTTGTAGTCAGATCAACACCCGCATATTTAAGTAGTTCAATCGGATAATCCGAACCGCCGGCAGATAGGAATGCCAAATATTTTTCTGTTGCTTCCTTATCTCCGGATATTACTTTCTCGGATAAAGCTGCCGAAGCAGTGTATGATGTTGCATACTGATAAACGTAATAAGAATAGTAGAAGAAGTGCAAGATATTTGCCCATTCGGCTTTTATTTCGTCATCTACCACGCAAACACCTTTATCGTGTCCGTAATATTTTTTTGTCAATTCAATATAAATTTCGTTCAGGCGGTCACCGGTTAAAGACTCACCCTTTTCAGCCATCTCATGAATGCGTAATTCAAATTCTGCAAATTGAGTTTGGCGGAAGAGAGTGCCTTTAATTCCTTCAAGATAGTTACCGAGTATCGATAGTTTTACTTTGTCATCTTTTATTTGCTTGAGGATGTAATCGATCAGTAACGCTTCATTGAATGTAGAGGCGACTTCTGCCGTAAATATTGGATATTGTGAAGTTGGGTAGGGTTGATTAGTATTAGAGAGATAGCTTTGCATTGTATGGCCCAGTTCATGAGCCAGAGTGCTCATATCATCATATTTGTTATTGTAATTCAAAAGCATATAGGGATGCACATCATACACGCCGCCGTTCGAATACGCGCCCGCTCTTTTTCCATCTGAGGGATAAAAATCAATCCATCGGTCCGTAAATGCCTTCTTAATAACATCGACATACTGTTTTCCCAGAGGTTGGAGCGCCGATACAATATTTTTCTCTGATTCTTCTACCGAATATTTTAGATCCACACCCGGGACCAGCGGGGCATAAAGATCGTAGTAGTGAAGTTCGTCTAAACCCATCATCCGTTTACGGAGTTTTAAATACCTGTGAAATGTTGGTAGATTTGCATTAACGTTATCAATCAATGCGTGATAAACTTTAACGGGAATATTATTTGCATCGAGAGAACTTTGCAAGCATGATTCGTAATTTCTGGAGCGCATATAAAACATATCACTCTTAACTTTCTCGTAAAGTTGTGTACCGAAAGTACGCCGAAAATCGTTCAGCTTTCCCATATATGTTTCGAAAACTTTTTTGCGGTCTTCACGAACAGGTAATGTTCGGTATAAACTGAATCCAGCTTTATCAAGTTTCACCGAATTTCCGTCGCTTAGCGTGATATTCTCATAAGGGAAATCAGCATCTGAGAATATTCCATAAACGCTTGGTGCTGCCCCCGACATCAATCCTGCGTCTGCAATTATCTTTTCTTCACCAACCGTACCTGTATGAGATTTTCTCCGCAGTACATCGTCGAGTTGATGCTTATATATTACCAGTTTATTTTCTTTACTTATGAATGATTCAATTATCGCACGGTCTATCATCAATATTTCCGGCTCGATATAAGCGGCTTTCGCTCCGAATGTAGAGCCGATTTGATTTATCTCCTGACTCATCGCGAGGTACTTCGAATCTCGTGTGTCTTCATCCGAAGCTAATCCGGCGTATATCGATAACCGGCTGAACTCTTTTGATAGCTTACTCACAGTTTCCAAACAGTTTAACAGATTTTGCGGTGACTTATCTAATGTTCCTTTAAATTGGTCGATTGAAGATAATTCAGAAACAAACTGATCTTTCGCTGTTTTCCATGCCGCATCATTAGCGTAAATATCGGTTAGGTTCCATTTAAATTTATCGGGAATCTTTGCGCGATCCTTTTCTTGACCATTCATAGTTGATATGATTAAGATTGTGGAAGAAAGTAGTAAAAATATTACGGGTTTAATTAACTCCATAAGTGATCCTTTAATTTATAATGAATAGCTAAAATATAACGAAAAATATTGAAGCATAAAAAGATGGAGGAGATGCTAATGTTACAAGATTGAAGGTTAGTAGTTTATAGGTAATCTGGAATAATTTATCTACGTTGACCATTATGATAAATCATGCGATTTCAATTATCCGCATTCCATCGATATTTTCAAGCGAAACATTCTATCGTAGCAAATGAGATAAAATGCTTTTTATAGAGCTAATTCTTTTCTTTAGCCCAGCAAAAAAAGCGAACAGTCAGAGAGGGTGCTCCGGGATGTGTGGTTTTAATTTCGATGTTCCCGTTAGTAGTTCCTGCTTTGATGGGTGCAAATTTCGCAACTAAATCACCGGATTCACCCGGTTTAATTACTTTTGGAGAAAATTCAACTGATATATCTTTACCTGTTGGAATTATTGATGTGAACGAAATCGGTTCTGTAGAAAGGTTCTGAATTTTTAATGTTTGTGTGGCAGCAGAATCAATTGATGTCCGGAAGAATAAATATTCCGGTTGAATCTCGAGTATCTTGACGACATTTGCTGTGAAAAATATTTCTACATGCCGGTGGGTTGCGTCGTTTGTGTTCATAGAAATTTTCTTCTCAACTTTTCCATCAAACCTTTTCGCATCAAATGTGAAAGTAAGTATACCGCTGTCGCCCGGAGGTATACGATCTATGGAAAGGAGTGTGGCTGTGCAACCGCATGATGCACCTACATCGCTTAAAATCAACGTGTCGTTCCCCGTATTTTTAATCGTGAGTGTTTGTTTATGCGGAACATAATTTGGAACATCTCCGATATCGAATCGTTCTGGACCCACCAATTGAAATTTAGGTTGACCGAAAGCGGCAATCGAGGAAATAAATATGGAAAATAAAATTAATATACGCACCATCGGTTACCTGTTCCTGTTTATCCAAGCGAATGTTTTTATTTCAAATTTTTTCTGAAGAGGATGATCGGTTTCCAATTGTATAAAACCGTTATACGTCCCGGCTTTCTTCGCGACGTATTCTGCCTGAAGCTGCACTTCTTCACCCGGCATAATAGAGTTTTTCATTAGTGTAATTTTTAGATTGTCGAACTTAATGTCGGTCGAGAGTATTTTGATCGCATGTGTCTTTGATGGGTTGCTTATCATCATCGTTTTAATATAAGTTGAATCGACTAAGCAGTTGTCGAACAATATTGTTGGAGGGCTCAACTTTAAAATTTCTATTACATTAGCGGAAAATTGTATGGTGAGTTTAGGAGTTGCAGTATCGTTCGATGTTATATACACTTGTTTCGAAACTTTGCCAATTTGAGTTTGAGTATCGAAAATAATAGACAACTGGCCCGAATCGCTGGGACCGATATTTTTTTCCGTCATGAAAGTTGCCGTGCAACCGCATTGCGCTTTAACATTTGAGATACGCAATGTATCGGTTCCAATATTTTTGATAGTTACGATCTTTTCTATCTTTTGTCCTTTATATAAATCTTCTAAATCCAAAACTGTTCCGGGAAAGGCGGCAATTTTGGGTTGAGCAATCGTAGCTGATAAAGTAAACAATATTCCTGCGAAAAACAGCGCTAATTTCAATTTCATAAAGTAAAACTCCAGAGTTGAATTTATGTGTATAGAAAATATATCAAAGATATGACTAATATTCAAGTAATAGCAGTTAAAAGTTATTAATTTGGTGGTCGGCGATGAATCGTTTCGAAGATCTTTCCATCAGGATCAATTATCAACCGATCAGGACTGAATGATGATCGAAAAGAAAATTTCTGCACTTTTGTGGTATCGATTATATGGAATTTTGCTTCTCCACTATCACTCTTAATAAAAATATCAAGAGGCAACCGGTAGGGAGGGATCCCGATGTTTTTTTGTTCAAGTATCAAGTTGGTTTTGAATGATGATTCATCCTTGGTTGTTTCCCAGTGATATTCGATCAGAGGTCTGTCTATCGAATCGGGAGTTAGGTATACCCATTGATCGAAAAACCATTTTAAATCCTGGTTGGCATATTTTTCACATTCAGTAACAAAATCTTCTGTTGTCACATTCGAATATTGGAAGTCCTGATTATTCGTATACGATTTTAACGACTTGAAAAATATCGAATCACCAAGCATCGCCCTAAGCATGTGAAGTATAATTGCACCTTTGTAATATTGACTCGGAGAAAATGAATCCCAAAAAGCAGTATCACTTCTGCCTGCAACTGGTTTTATATATGTTCCTTCGGGTATCGACATCATGCTGTTCAAATATTTTTGATATGCTTCTTTCCCTTTACGGTGTTCTAAATAAAGGGCTTCTGCGTAAGTTGCAAAACCTTCATTCAACCAGGTATGCTTCCAATCTGATGGAGTAATCATATTGCCGAACCATTGATGCGCGGTTTCGTGTGCGAGCGTCAACTCGTATTGCCTGTCACCTGTGAACATGTTTTGCTGAATGCTCGGTATGGTTTGGTTTTCCATCGTCATCTCGCCTTCTACTTCAGCAAAGCCGAATTTTTCGTCAATGAACGGGTACTCGCCGAATGTTTGTTCGAAGAACGACAAAATTTTAGTGGTATTTATAAAATCGGTCCTTGCTTTTATTGAATCTTCAGGAAAGATATAATAAAAGATTTTCATCTCTGACCCGTTTATCGATTTATAAATTTCGGAGAATTCCTTGTAAGGAGCGATGGCCACTGACATTAAATAAGTTGCTATCGGGTATTTTGTTTTCCAATGATATACCGCGAATCCGTTTTTCCGTTCAACATTTTTTAGTAAACCTGTTGAGACTGCTGTTAAATTCTCAGGAACTGTTATAGAAATATTTGCAGTTGCCTTATCTGATGGAATGTCTTTGCATGGGAACCATTTTCGTGCAAAATTCGGCTCACTCGAAGTTCCTGCATGAGTTTCCGATGCAAAATAAACTCCACCGTCTTCAAAAGCTCCTGTGAAATTTGATGTACCATTGTAGTATATTGAAATTGTGGAATGCATTCCTTTGTCAAGCAAGGAGGGAAGTTTTACACTTATGGTGTCATCAGAATGAATGAAAGAACTCTTCTTATTACCAACAATAACAGAATCAATTACTAGCGTAGCGTTTGATGCCGAGAGTGCGATTTCATCCGGAAATCCTTTAGATCGAATTTCAATTTGAACATTACCTCCGAATGTTTTTTTCTGCAAATCGAATGCGAGATTCAAATTATAATGGATAACATCGTATTGATTCATCCGCAGATCATTTAGATTACCACAGAACAGGTTCGAAATGTATATTAAAACTAATATTACTAATGTGATCGAAGATTTCATATTGAATTAAAAAGTTAAACTTAAAAATTAAAATATCTGTAATCCGAAATCCACACTTTACAATTCATAACTCACATCACATATCTCATATCTGATAATTCATCCTTCATCCTTTATCCTTTATCCTTCAAAATATTCCCTTCGCCATTCCACCATCAACCAACAGATTCACACCGTTGATATAAGCGGCTTGCTCGGATGCAAGAAATGCGATCGTATTGCCAATCTCCTCGGGTTTGCCTAACCGACCCGCAGGTATATCTTTTGTAATTCCTGCTAAATATTTTTTTACAGAAATCTTTTGTTTGGCAGACCGGGCTTCCATCAATTCTTTCTGACGGTTGGTGAGTGTATTTCCGGGGCAAACTGTGTTCACCGTAATGTTGTGCTTGGCGAATTTATTTGAGAGAACCTTTGTGAGTCCGTGAATTCCCGGTCGCAGTGTGGAAGAGATGATAAGGTCGTTTATCGGTTGTTTACCTGCGATGGAAGTGATTGTAATAATCCTTCCCCAATTTTGTTCGATCATTGATGGCAACACTTCGCGAGTCAGGCGGATCATGCTTTTAAGCGTAAGATCAACTCCTTTTTCCCACTCTGCATCTGACATAGTGAGGATATCGCCCGTTGGCGGACCGCCTGCATTGTTTACAAGTATATGGATTGTACCGAATTGTTTCTTTATGAACGAGATAAGCTTCTTAATGTCAGTTGACTTAGAAACATCCGCAACAAATGGTACAACATAGGTGTCCGTGAGTTTGTGTATTTCTTTCGCGGTCTGCTCGATAGCTTTTTTCTTGCGCGAGCAGATTACAACGATTGCGCCTTCCTGTGCAAGCGATGTTGCCGCCGCTTTGCCCAACCCTTGACTTGCGGCAGTAACAAGTGCGATTTTTGATTTGAGGTTTAAGTCCATTTAATATCCTGTTTATTTTTCGTCCTGAATTTTCTTCTTCAACTCAACCAACTTCTGCATCGCTTCGAGCGGTGTCATCTTCTCGAGATCGAGTTTCTTTAATTCCTCTCTCAGTTTATCATCTTTCATCTCGAAAAGTGTAAGTTGTACTTCCGATGGTGCAATGCGACCTCCAACTCTTTGCTCTAAGCCCTTAGCTTTTGGCTGTTGGCTTTTGGTTATTGATTCTTCGTGCAGGGTTAATTCTGTACCTTCGAGATTTTTTAGTATTTTCTTCGCTCGATTGGTAACTTCATCGGGCAATCCTGCCATCTGCGCGACCTGTATACCGTAAGAGTGGTCCGCAAAACCGGGTGTAACTTTATGCAGGAAAATTACTTTATCACCGTACTCGCGAACTTCTACCTTCAGGTTTTTAATGCGCGGGAAAAGATCGGCAAGCTCGTTCAACTCGTGATAGTGTGTTGCAAAAAGCGTCTTTGCTCCGATTCTGTTATGAATATACTCTGTCAGTGCCCATGCTATACTGATGCCATCGAATGTGCTTGTGCCGCGCCCAACTTCATCCAACAAAATCAAACTTCGCGGTGTTGCTGTGTTTACAATGTTCGCCGCTTCGTGCATTTCTACAAGGAAAGTGCTTTCACCGGATGCGATGTTATCGCTTGCACCAACGCGAGTGTAAATCCTGTCCACGATTCCAATCGAAGCTTTTTTTGCCGGAACGAAACTTCCGATCTGAGCTAACAGTACAATCAATCCGGCTTGACGGAGGTAACTCGACTTG
Source organism: Ignavibacteriales bacterium (assembly GCA_016214905.1). Classification (NCBI taxonomy): domain Bacteria; kingdom Pseudomonadati; phylum Ignavibacteriota; class Ignavibacteria; order Ignavibacteriales; species Ignavibacteriales bacterium. The sequence continues at coordinate 119,291 of JACRMQ010000009.1, forward strand.
CCGCTCATATTCGGTCCGGTGATGATCATTACCTGATTGTTCTCGTTATCGATGATCGTATCATTTGGTGTGTATTGCTCACCGGGTGGTAGAAGACGTTCGATAACAGGGTGGCGACCATCTGTAATTTCAATTTTTGTTCCGTCATTGATTTCGGGCTTCACATAACCATATTCAACCGCAGAGTCTGCCAGAGATGTGTAGCAATCGAGCGTTGCGATCAGTCGCGCGTTCTGCTGGATTGCTTCGGCATGTTCAGCAACCATTATCCGCAATTCGTTGAAGAGTTTTGTCTCAAGCGCAAGCATCTTTTCTTCGGCATTCAGTATCTTTTCTTCATATTCTTTCAGCTCAGGCGTAATGAATCGCTCGGCGTTTGCCAATGTTTGCTTGCGTATATAATCTTGTGGAATTTTATCTTTGTGGGTGTGTGTTACTTCGATGTAATACCCGAACACATTATTAAAGCCGATCTTCAGCGAAGAAACACCTGTTCGTTCACGCTCTGTTTTTTGGAGATTTGCAATCCAGGTTTTGCCGCTCAATGTCAATTCTCTGATTTCATCAAGCTCTTTATTGTATCCCTTCTTGATAACACCGCCGTCTACGAGCGAAAGGGGGGGATCGTCATCCAAAGCATTCGAAATTTGGTTGATGACATTTGGAAGAGGTTGTAATTCACCTCGAAGTTTCGATAGCGAAGGAGACTTAATCGATTTGATATTCGTCCCTTCGACTTCGCTCAGGGCAAGTAGGAGATGTGAGATATGAGCGAGCATTATTTTTAGCGATACAACTTCTCTCGGATTAGCGCGGTTGGTGCAGATTTTTGCAATTAGCCGCTCAAGATCACCGATGTTGGCTAATGTCGCCATGACTTTTTTCCGCACATCAGATTTTTCTACTAACTCAGCAACCGCTTCCAATCGAGAATTGATCGGTTCAATCTTTCGGAGCGGGAAGTTGATCCATTTTTTCAGCAAACGTCCACCCATTGGTGTTTGTGTTCGATCTAGTACCCAGAAGAGAGTGCCTTCTGTGTGTCCCTCAATCGATGTGCTAATCTCAAGATTCCGTTTTGTAGATTGATCGAGATTTATATATTCGCTGACATTGTATGGTGAGATTTTTTTCAGGTGAAGGAGATTCGCTTTTTGTGTTTCCTGAAGATAATTCATCACAGCACCAGCGGCAATAATCCCCAATCTCATATCCCCACCCGAATGATTCAAAATATCAGACCGTGTTGGTTCAATCCCAAATCCTTTTAAGGTCTGCGTTTTGAAATGATTGATCAACAATTCGTAAGCATAATCGTAATTGTAAATCCAATCATCCAACTTAGAGTGAAGTCCGGTATATCTATCTTTCAAAATTTGCTGGATTGCTTCCCGGTCTCTTTTTTGAACAACAATTTCTGAGGGCTGAAGCGAGGCAATCTGTTCGGGAAGTTGTTTCAACGGGAATTCACTGACACTAAACTCGGCAGTTGTTACATCGATAAATGCGATCCCGATGAAATCTTCACCTGTAGCAAGGGGAGAGGGAAGAGTGATTGAGAGAAGATAGTTATTTTGTTTTTGTTCCAAAACTTTATCGGAGAATGCAACTCCCGGAGTAACAACTTCAATAACATCGCGCTTCACTATTCCTTTTGCAAATTTAGGATCTTCGAGTTGCTCGCATATCGCAACCCGGTGCCCTGCTCGTAAAAGTTTAGGCATGTACGATTCGAGCGCATGATGAGGAAAACCTGCGAGAGGTGTTTCACCCGCAGCGCCGTTAGAACGTTTTGTTAAAACAATCCCCAGAACTTTCGATGTAATTTTTGCGTCTTCATCGAAGGTTTCGTAGAAATCGCCCATGCGGAAGAGGAGTATCGTATCGGGATACTTCGCCTTCACCTGAGCGTATTGTTTCATCAGAGGCGTTGACAAATTGAGTATTTGAGTATGTTAGTAACTGAGTAGTTGAGAAAAATCTCTTAAAATATGGTGAAAAACGGAGAGAAAATCAATTCAATAGCTACCATCGTACTGGAAGATAAATAAGAAATAAAAAAGCCGACTCGTGATGAATCGGCTTTATGCTGTGGTGAGTTGAAACTGATGCTATTTCATCAAAATTTATCAACCGAAGTGCTAACGAAGGAGGATTAATTCCTTTGATTCGATAGAAGCCATGCCTGTATTACACTTCTAACCGGTGTCGAACCGATTACTTATTGGTGATGATTAAATCTTCTGATTTACAATTTAGATTGAATAAATTTCCCTCTTATAAATGAATTACTCAATAATTCCAACGACTAAACCAGTGGCAGTCATAAAAGAATAATCATAACTAGTATGGCTAACATCCGTCCAGTTTGCTTCAATCCAAATATTATTTCTGGAAATCCTCTTCAGAAAGTGTACTTTTGAAAATTTGATTTTTGATTCATTTAATAACTTGTCCATTTCCGGGTTGTATCCGAGAGGCAAGGTAACAATAATTTTACCTCCCGGCGCAAGAAGACTTTTTAAATTATCAATAGCATGAAGAATTTTCTTTGGATCGCGCGGATTTTCATCCCAACCAACATGTTCTAAGGTTGAAATACTAATAATCAAATCATACTTTTTAGCAGTTTGAAAATCACACACATCCTGATTGATCACGCCGCTTGCTACATCATATTTGTCCACAATATCGTGTGTAAAAGAATAATAATGAGAAAGAACATTGCCTATTTCTAGAACTATTTTTCCTTTGGATTCATCTACATTTTTCATAATGATTGGAACTTCAACTGCTCTTTCGTTCTTCCAAGGAGTGTTGTATTTATGAATGAAGTAATTGTAGTTGATTCCTTGGAATAAAAAAGTCTTTGACGACTTGAATAATTTTGCATAGTGATAACTTAAAGGATTTGTAATCCAGTTTAATAACATTTTGATTCCGGAATAAATAGCGTAACCGACTCCTTTTTCTTGATACACTTCTTGAGCTTTGGATACGAGTTTTTCTGTTTTTTTAAAATAAATATTCCGATTCATTATTGTACCTTAATCATAACATTTTTGAGCTTTATATCTAATTTGCTAATCGAGTATCTAAGCAAATGAGCAATTGATTCCACCTAAGTCGGATTGATTAAAATATGATGAAAAATGTAGAGAAAATCAATTCAATAGTCACCATTGCTCTGGAAGATAAATAAAAAAAGCCGACTCGTAATGAACCAGCTTTTGGTTGCTGAGAGGTGAAGCTGATATCCTATTTCATCAAAATTAATTTCTTCGTCTCAACAAAGTTTTGTCCTGAGCTAACCGAAGAACTCCCAACTTGTAGACGATAGAAGTACACACCGCTTGTGAGTTTCGATCCGTTAAACTGCACTTCATACGTTCCTGCATTTTTATTATCATCTACAAGCGTTGCAACTTCCTGTCCAAGCAGATTAAATACTTTGAGTGTTAGATGTGCTGCCTTCGAGACATCATACTTAATTATTGTTGTCGGATTGAACGGATTGGGGTAATTCTGTCCCAAAGAATATTTTTTAGGCACGGTTAAATTAGATTCTCCTACGGAAGAAATTATTTCGGATAAGGGACGGCGCCACACACCCTGTCCCCAGCTTCCGGCATAGAGATCTGATCCGACCAGCGTAATTGCCATGGACAATTGTGTGGCAAGCCCGGTGTCGGTCCTGGTCCACGTTGTACCATTGTCCGTCGACAAAACAATACCGTTTCCCCAAGTGCTCGCGATAATGTTATTGCCACCACCACCATTTGGCGTAGCGACAATGCCGCTGATGTACATCGGCATACCATTGTTCATCACCTCTGTCCAACTGGTACCTTGGTCGGTGGATCGGTATGCTGCCGGGACGTACCCGTAGGGCCACGCATAGAGATCTGTCCCAACAGTTGCAAGCCCTATGATGGCATTACCTGCAAGTCCACTTTGGTTCCAGCTTGTTCCATCGTTCGTTGAACGAAATACCCCGTCACCGGTTCCCGCGAAGATTCCTGAATCACTTATGAGGAATGTGCGAACATGATTGCTGGTTAGCCCCGTGTTGATCGGATTCCAACTCGTTCCATTATCTACAGAAAGAAATGCTCCCTGTCCATTTGTACCGGCAAACATTTTAGTCGCACCGAGCCCAAAGGATTTCACGGTGATGTTCAAAACATATTTGCTCTGCAAACCAGCCTCGGTCCAGGTCATTCCATCATCGATGGAACGGAACATCCCGCCATAAAGCCCGGAGCTGGCAAAAATTTCGTCACCACTTATCGCAATCGACATTGGGTTCCATGCGGAAGCTAATGGCCTGGCACTCCAATAGTCACCTTTATTTTGGGTAGCGTAGAGACCATACCCCGCTCCTGTAGTTAATGCAAACAACAGACCATTTGGCTTACTCGCAAATTGCGTTACAAAATTCCATTCAACACCGGAGTGAATCCATGATGCACTAACATCAGTCGAAAGAAATACCCCACCTGGTCCAGTCCCTACAAATAGTATCGGACCGTTCGCTACAAAACAATATGCCAAACAGTATGGTATCCCATTATTGGCTTTTGTCCAGGTATCACCGTTGTCATTGGAAACAAGCACACCGCCATCTTGAGCGTCCGATGCGGCAAACACCGATCCGCCAACTCCAATGAA
>JACRMQ010000010.1 GCA_016214905.1 Ignavibacteriales bacterium
ATGGCATGTACATACCGCCCGAGGATTCCATCCAATCGGCAATCCTCTCTGTGGCAGATTCGATGTTGTTGTCGGAAACATCCACCTCGAGCATGGGCAGAGTTGATTCGCCAGCGAGTCTGCGGATCAATATTTGCTCTTCGATGAAAAGGTTCAAGTCGTTGTATTGCGATGGGTTGCCGGAAATCTTGAGCCTTTCAGCGCGCGCCGATTCAAATGATTCTGGCGAGCGAGTCAGCAACACAAGGCGGAAATTCAGCGGCAGAAGGCGTTCTTCGAGCCAGCGGAAGTCATAATCCTTTTTGTAAGTGTTCAATTGATACATCCGCGTGGAAAGGTGGAAGCGGTCCACAGGGCTTTCTTAAAGTCATAAAGCGAAGAAGCGGAAGACCTTCCGCGGTGGTAAATTTGGTGTTCCAGCGCCAAATGAAAACCGAGGAAGGTCAAAATGGAGTGTAACACAGCGGAGTTCATTGTAGAGACAGGGAGTTTATACGATCATTTTATGAAGATGGAAGATAGACGGAAAAAGCGTGGTATCCGATACAGCCTGCCAACCCTCTTATTGCTGATCGTGTTGGCAAAAATATGTGGAGAGGACAAACCCTATGGAATAGCGGACTGGGTGCAATGTCGGAAAGACATGCTGTTAGAGGCATTGCAGTTGAAATATCCTCGTTTGCCACACCACAGTACCTATGAACGAATTCTCGAAAGCCACGAGCAGACCATTGACGAGGCGATTTCAGAATTTCTTGGAAAACTGCCAGCCGTAGAGCAATCCCAAGTCATAACACTGGATGGAAAAACAGCACGCGGCACGATTACAGGGGAGGATCGTTTTGGTGTGCATTTACTCGCAGCCTATCTGCCGCAGGCAGGGATTGTTTTGAAACAACTGCCCGTTGAAAAAGAGAAGGAAAATGAGATTGTCGTGGCTCCCCGATTGCTCGAAAGCCTAAATTTGGAGGAAAAAGTGGTGGTTGGAGACGCCATGCAGACCCAAAGAGGCTTATCAAGCCAAATTGTGGATGCAGGAGGGGATTACGTTTGGATTGCCAAAGACAATCAACCCAAAACACGGGAAGCCATTGAGCTATTGTTTGCCCCACAAAAGCCAGTGCGCGGACAAGGATCTCCTCCGATGGATTTTGTTAGTGCCCAAACCACTGAAAAAGAGCATGGTCGTCTGGAAGAACGAACGATTACTGTCAGCAGTCTGTTGAACGAATACATTGACTGGCCCTTTGTTCAGCAAGTCTTCAAACTGGAGCGCCGTTTTACCTATGCAAGTTCTGGAAAAACACATCACGAAATTCAATATGGGTTCACCAGTCTGAGTGCGAAACAAGCTGTCCCAGAGAAATTACTCGAATTGGTTCGTTCTGAATGGGGGATTGAGAATGGCTTGCACTATCGTCGTGATGTCACTTTTCTTGAAGATAAAACCAGAATGACACGCAAAGCGATGGCACGCGCAATGGCTTGTATCAACAACCTCATCATTGCTTTATTCTCCAAGCATGGTTTTTCCAATCATGCCCGCGCCAGACGTATTTTTGACGCCAATCCTTTTGCCCAATCCTTTTGCCGCTTTATCCCTTATCCTTCGACTTTAAGAAAGCCCTGCTTTTTACTAGGAAAGTACTTGTTTTTTTATTAGGAATGGTGTACTATTTGAAACAAATAAAACTCTCGTAAAAACAGTGAGGGAATTACTATGACTAACGATAAAAAGCTAGAAGATCGAATACAACAGCTTGAGGAACAAGTAGAGTCTTTGAAGGGTGCTTTAGGAAATTTTGCTGTTGGTTTGGATAAAGTGAGTCAAATTCAGTCAAACAATACTGGCGCAATTGAAGAATTGGTTGAGGCTAGTGCATCTCAAGTGAAATATTTAAAGAAGCTAGTTGATAATACTGCTGCAAATAACAAATTATTAAATGCAGTTGTAAAAAAATTGTTACCTAAATAAATTGTTTTCATAAAAGGTGGTTACCGTGAGAAAGAAACAGAAGAGCCAACAGAATAATAAAATAGTCCTTGTCGAGGCACAACCATCGGCGGATAGAATAATTTCAAGGACCATTCAAAAATTAAATCGTTTAGTCAAACGTTCAAGAAGCGTAAGAGCTAAGGCGCGGGCAGTAAATATTGAATTGCAAAAAATGATGTACTAATTTAGACTTGATGTTGAGTTTATCAGACATAGTTGGGTTAATCGGCCTGTTTGTAACAGTTGCTGGTGTAATTATTTCTATAATTTTGGCGAAAGACGGTAGGGATTTTTTATTGGGAACCAGAAGTCGTTTTGTTTCATTTATGAAGCGAGTCTGGTCATATTCCGTCTTTCAACTAACATTCTTTCTAATCATCAACTTAATATTCTTAAGTTCCCTTGTGAGCCTAGGATATATTTCTACGAAGACAGCGATAGCAATTGGTGGTTCGTTTCTGTTAGCCGAGTTGTTAATAATGTCTTTGTTTGAAAACCTGAGAAACGTTACCTCAAAGGTTGACACAGAATTGTTTAAAGTTACGTCATCAGTAAAACGACTTACTGAGATAGAAAAAATTGAATTAGGGATAATTCAGGAAAAATGGAAGGATTTCTTGGATGAGATTTCAGCCTCCCAATCTTTGATAGCAATTCACAACTTAGTTTTAATGGCAGAGCCTGTAGATATTAATGGTTCAAATATTGTGGCTATCATTCCTGATGTGTTAGAGCCGTCTTTTAGAAATTTGGAAACGAGATTTAAAGAATTGGATCCATTCCTAGAAAAAATTTATAACAAAAACTATAAGCTGGTAATTAGAACAACCAAAGATTACTATACTTTAATTTCAAAATAATTGATTATATGATGATTTAGGAAAGTGTTTGATCGGTGGCCTCTTGGCTGCCGATTTTTATATTCCAATAGTTGTTGGTAGATTTCACCGATTTGAAAAACCGTATTTCTCTTCCCTCTTTTTGAAAGCCAATTCACCGCCTTCGAGAACATCACAGACATGTTCCCTAATTCCACAGGAGAAAAGAATGCCTTGGATTGGTTGAGATTCTGGCAGACGGAAACTACTTTCCAAAGCGCCAGCAACATATTGAAAGCGATACTCAGCATTTTCTCGATTCATTTGCTGACCATCTTGATTTGAAACTATTACATTTT